>JBEDAQ010000067.1:0-7424 GCA_041177685.1 Actinomycetota bacterium
CTCTATTGATTGGGGTATTGCCACCTTCTCGGCGGCTTTAATTATTCCGCTTCAATCCAGCTCACTAGGGCCATCTCTCACTCGACTCGGGGTTTTTGTCCTGGAGGTTGCACTGCTTACCTCTTTGGGTGGCGCCTCCGCTGGTCAGCGCATTATGAAGATAAAAGTTTTGACTTGGCCGGATTTTCTATTTGTAAAACCAACCGCGGTTTTCCTGCGCACCATTTTGATTGCTTTGGTGATCCCTGCTGTTGTAACCGATCAGGATGGCAGAGGATTACACGATCGAATTGCAAAAACCGTAGTTGTAAAACTTTAACGAGGTTTTGGCATCCTCATATTTTTTGGCATCGGACCTTTAGGTAGCGCGATATTCATTCCACCAACTGCCTTTAATCTTGCCCGGAGCTCACGTACCTGAACAGTAGAAAGCTTCTTTGGAAACTTCTTCATTCGTTTTTGAAGTTTTCGAACCGAAACCTCAGAATCTCCAGATCCAATTACTATTTCATGGACAGGTACACCTGGAGCAAAACGCTCCATCTTTTTCTTTTCATCATTTAATAGGGCCCGGACACCAAAGCCACCTTCAGCAACAAGAACAACACCAGCTTTTCCAACCGCACGGTGCACCATATCTTGCGCTTTATTAACGCTAACAGCAGGGGTAACGGTCCAACCTTTTCTTATTGACATCAAAACGCTGGCAGCTGCTCCAGGCTCTCCTTCAATTGATGCATACGCGGCACTGCTTGCCATTCTTGTGAAATAAAAAAATGCACCCAGTAGGGCTAGAGGAAAAGTTATGAAAGCTGCGTATCCGGGGCGACCTAACTGTGCGCCTAAGCCGATACCGATAATCCAGAGCGGAGCGAACACCGCTAAACACCGAAGAAGTACAAAGGAGTACTGCTTTTTCGCCAGAGCATAGGCATCCCTTATAGTTTTAAAACGAACTTTCTTTGGAGCGTTGGGATCCTTCTTTTTCCGTCCGAACATCTCTTAAAGTTCCTTTCGAGATTCTTTAGCCGCCATTAACTCTTGTTTAGTAGGTGCGGTACCGCCCAAACTGGCGGGAGCCCAGCGTTGGCCGATAGGGGAGTCAGGATAATCCTTTTGCACCTGATTCAATAATTCCTGCAGGTTGGCACTCAGCTGGTTCATGGCATCATCAAGTGAATCTGATGGTGTAACAAATATTGGGGCACCTACTGAAACAAATACTGGATATTTGCTACGAGAGAAATCTCGGGGCAACTTCTTGGTCCAAACCCGTTGAGATCCCCAAATAGCAGTAGGGAGAATGGGCGCACCCGACTCCTGTGCCAACCTCACAACCCCATTTTTCATATCCTTTAACTCAAAACTTTGGGAAATAGTGGCTTCGGGAAAAACTCCAACGATTTCTCCGGAACGCAAAGCTTTCAAAGCTGCGATAAATGATGGTCCGCCGTTATTGCGATCGACAGAAATATGTTTCATGCCGCGCATTAGTGGACCAGCAACTGGATTATCAAAAATCTCTCGTTTTGCCATAAATCTAACTAAACGTCCGGTTGGTAAAACGGCGGTACCGGCAAAAGCAAAATCCAAGTAACCGACATGATTCATCGCCAGAATTGCTGGACCTCTTACTGGAATATGTGACTGTCCGTAAAATGTGAATTGAATATCTAAATATCGCCAAAGAGTTTTTACTAAACGGATGATTGGTGGGTAAACCAACTCAGCCATTATTAGCACCAGAGCGCGCTGCTATCGCCTGCTTATATAGTCTTCCAGCGCGGTAACTTGAGCGCACTAAAGGTCCACTCATGACGCCCGCAAAACCAAGCTCCTCTGCTTCTTTTGCCAACTCCACAAATTCTTGTGGCTTTACCCACCTTTCAACTGGATGGTGCAAAGCAGAAGGTCTGAGATATTGGGTAATAGTTATCAAATCACAACCCGCATCTCTCAAATCAACCAGAGCTTGAGATATCTCCTCTCGGGTTTCTCCCATACCCAAGATCAGATTGGATTTAGTTATCAAGCCAAAATCACGAGCTTGGGTAATAACATTTAGAGAGCGTTCATAATTGAATGCGGGCCTAATTCGCTTAAAAATCCGAGGCACAGTCTCTAGATTGTGAGCAAAAACCTCTGGCCGGCTTTCAAATACCTGATTTAACAACTCACTTTTTGCAGAGAAATCAGGAGCCAGCATCTCAACTCCACAACCGGGAACAAGTTTATGAATTTGATTTATGGTTTCTGCATAAAGCCAAGCGCCCTCATCCTCAAGATCATCTCGAGCGACTCCAGTAACGGTGGCATATTTCAAACCCATCGTCTTTACAGATTCAGCAACTCTTCGTGGTTCATCACGATCTAGAGGTTGTGGCTTTCCAGTATCAATATTGCAGAAATCGCAACGACGGGTACAGGCTTCGCCACCAATTAAGAAGGTTGCTTCTTTATCCTCCCAGCATTCAAAAATGTTGGGGCAGGCCGCCTCCTGGCAAACAGTGTGCAAACCCTCATTTGAAACCAAGGAGCGAAGCGCGGTGTATTCCGGACCCATTTTGGCGCGAGTTTTAATCCACTCGGGTTTTCTTTCAATCGGAACCGCCGCGTTACGGGCTTCAATACGAAGTAATTTTCTTCCATCTGGCGCAATCACAATTGACCCACCTTCATCAATGCCTCAAACATGTAGCGCTCGAGAACTGGAGTCACCTCTGCGATATCGATTTTGCGATTCAACTCGTGAGTCATCGAAGTGACTTGAGCATCTGAAATTCCGCAAGGCACAATGCGCTCAAAGTAAGAGAGATCTGGATCAACATTTAACGCAAAGCCATGCATTGTTACACCACGGGCGACTCTGATTCCAATAGCGGCGATTTTGCGGTCTCCCTTTTCATCTCGTAGCCATACACCAGATCGTTCACAGTATCTCTGTGCATCCAACCCAAACTCATTGCATACTCTGATAAGTGCAGTTTCTAACTCTCGAACAAAACCCACAACATCATTGGGATTTCTTAACTTTACGATTGGGTAGCCGACAATCTGTCCTGGTCCGTGAAAAGTTATCTTTCCGCCGCGATCGACCTCAATAACTTTTGACCCATCAGTGGGCATCTCGCTTTCCAAAGTTCTGCGCCCGGCGGTAAAGATTGGCGGGTGTTCCAGCAATAGCAAAGTGTTTGGCTTTTCTTGGTCAGCAACGGCGGCATGGAACTCCCGTTGTAGTGCAAGAGCGGTCTCGTAATCGACCAGACCTAGTCTTTTCAGAGCTAAACCAGAGAAATTGGGTTCCGCGGCAAGAATTGAGTCAGAATGGGTTGCGGTTACTGAGCTCATAGGCAGAGCCTAACTTCATCGGGCGGTAAACTCCTATCCTGGACTTCACCCCCTTCACCAGTTTGGGATGGCGGCCGTTGTCCAAATCACTCAAATTTCGTCGGCCGTGACCCCTGGGCTGTCGAGACTATGTATGAGTTGGTGGCTACTAGATTTGATGACAAACAGAGGCTAGATAATTTAGAGGAGAGAGTGTGTCTAATCAGGTGAGCGTGGATTCCGTAAACAAGAAATCTGTGAAAGGTCGCAAGGCGCTTTGGTTGGCTGTGGTGGCAATCATCACCTGGCTTGCTATCGGAGGGTTCTCCGGCGCTGCATTTTCAAAGATCTCCACTGTGCAGGAAAACGACAACTCCTCATTCCTGCCGGATAGTGCAGAGTCGACTATCGCTGGCAAGACCATTGTGAAGTTTTCGCAGCAATCTGCAGATGTTTTGCCAACCTTATTATTGCTGGTTGGAGATTTGAGCCCCAAAGCCAACGCCGAAACATTTGCTGCAGTCAACCAGTACGCTGCAACTCTTGGCGAAAAGGTTTTGCCTCAATCAGATCAGCCATTAAGTAATTATTTCGCGCCAGCTCCAGTGATTCCAATTCCTTCAGCCGATGGCAAAGCGATCTTGATTAATGTTTCACTGGATTCAGCTATTGCCGGTGAGAATATTGATAAAGAACCAGTGCTTCCGATGATTATCGAATTCATAAGAGAGGATTTGGAAAATAACTTTGGCTCAGCTGGATTGCAATCCCATGTAACTGGCCCGGGCGGTATTTTTGCTGATCTATTTGATGCGTTTGGTTCTATTGATACCCGACTTTTGCAAACGACCCTTATAGTTGTAGCAATTATCTTGATAGTGGTTTACCGCTCACCTCTGTTATGGATAATTCCATTATTCACGGCGGGAACCGCTCTTGGTTTAGCCACAATGATTGTTTATTACCTAGCTAAAGCAAATATTGTTGATTTAAATGGACAAACCCAAGGAATTCTTGATGTGTTGGTTTTAGGTGCCGCAACAGATTATGCACTGTTGCTGATTTCTAGATATCGAGAGGAGTTACATCACAATCAATCTCGCTATGAAGCGATGAGAATTGCCTGGCGTGGAGTGGTTGAACCAATTTTGGCCTCTGGCTCCACTGTTATTGCTGGACTTATGGTGTTACTGCTTAGCGATCTCTCAAGTAATCGTGGATTAGGTCCAGTTGGTTCAATTGGTATCGCCTCCTCAATGTTGGCCGCCCTGACTTTGCTGCCGGCACTATTGGTGGTTTTCGGTCGTTGGATCTTCTGGCCCAAGATTCCGAAGTACGGTCAAGAGGATGAAAAGTTAAGTGGTATTTGGTCCAAAGTTGGCGCATTGGTTGAACGCCGACCAAAGCGAGTTTGGATTTCCACCGCAACCCTTCTTCTCATATTTGCTGGATTTGCTCCAACTTTGAAATCAGATGGCTTGGCTCAAACAGAGGCGTTTACCTCAAGAACTGATTCTGTAATTGGACTTGAAAAATTAGGAGAGCACTTCCCAAGTGGCGAGGGCACCCCAGTAGAAATTGTTGTTGATCAAGGTGATATCGCAGCTGTTTCTGGAGCCGTGCTGAAGGTTGAAAATGTTGCAAATGTTGTTCCAGTAACCAATTTGGATCCGGTAACTAAGCAGCCAACTGCAGAGCTTAAAGTTGTTGAAGGACAAGTACTTCTAAACGCCACCTTGAATTTGGCTGCAGATTCAACAGAGGCAAAGGCTTTAATTCCACTTATTCGCGAGGCGGCCAAATCGGTAAACCCCAATGTTTTGGTTGGCGGACAAACAGCAATTGGATATGACATCGATCAATCATCAAAGCGCGACAATCGAGTAATTATCCCAATCGTCTTGATTTTGATTGCCATAATCCTTGGCTTATTACTTCGCTCAATTCTTGCTGCTGGACTGTTGTTGGTTACGGTGATTTTATCCTTTGCCGCAACTCTGGGGGTTTGCGCACTTGTATTTGAACATGTATTTGGCTTTGCCGGCACCGATGCGTCATTCCCACTATTTGCCTTCGTATTCTTGGTTGCACTAGGCATTGATTACAACATTTTCTTGATGACTCGAGTACGAGAGGAGTCCATGAAGATTGGAACTCGAGCTGGAGTTATCAAAGGTTTAACAGTGACAGGCGGTGTCATTACCTCCGCAGGAGTTGTCTTGGCGGCCACCTTTGGAGTCCTTGGCGTTCTACCTTTAGTGTTCTTGGCCGAACTTGGTTTCGCCGTCGCCTTCGGAGTTCTGCTTGATACTTTGGTTGTGCGATCACTTTTGGTTCCAGCGCTAGTAAGAGTAATTGGACCAAAGATTTGGTGGCCTTCAAAACTTCAGCATCAGGAAAACTAAGGAAACTTAGTGGGCATGAAAGTTGGCATAGTCGGCTATGGATTAGCGGGACGCTACTTTCATGCTCCAACCTTAGTTTCGGCAGGGTTTGAGGTTTCCACAATTTGCGCTCGTTCCATCGAGCGCAAAACTGATGCCCACGCTGATTTCCCAAATGCGGTACTCGTTAATTCGATAGAAGAGTTGTTGGATGAGGATTTAGATCTCGTTGTAATTGCCTCGACAAATGAGGTCCACGCCGAACATGCTCTTCAATCTATCAACGCTGGAATTCCCACGGTTGTAGATAAACCAATGGGGCTGAATTACCAGCAAACTAGCGAGATATTTGATGTCGCTGATAGACAATCTGTTCCAGTGACTGTTTTTTTTAATCGATTGTGGGACTCTGATGCTCTTACCCTCAAACATGCGTGTGCGGTCGGTGCGATAGGAAATCCGTTTCGCTTGGAGTCTAAGTATGAAAGATTTAGGCCACAAGTTAATCCCAACTCTTGGCGAGAGCAAAATACCTCTCAATATGGCGGCGGGTTACTTTTAGATTTGCAGTCCCATCTAATTTCTACCGCACTAGATTGGTTCGGAGATGGTGATTTGGTTTATTCCGCCATCAGATCTGTTCGAGGAGCCGCCGATGATGATGTGGTACTGGTTTTAAAGCATCACACAGGAGTTGATTCCTACCTGTCAACCAGCTCGATAATTGGAGAACCTGGCCCGAGAATTAAATTAAATGGAGACCAGGGAACTTTGGTCGTCAAAGATTTAGATCATCAGGAATCATTTTTGCGTAAAGGATTCATTCCAAAAACTGGAGAGTGGATTGCAACTGATGAGATAACCAGTGAGGCGAGAATTTTGAAGGGAGATAGCTCTTATAACTTCCCAGGGATACCTGGAAACTATCCCCAATTTTATCGGGGGGTTAAAGAGGCTTTGGAGTTGGGTATTGCTATGCCGGTGGCAAGTGAGTTTGCATTGCGAGTCGCAGAGATTATTGATCAGGCCAGAGTAATGAGTGTGAGAGATTAATGAGCAGAGAGGTGCTGGTTATCGGCGCCGGTTTAGCAGGTTTGAACTGCGCAAAAATCCTTAAAGAAAAAGGTTTCCAAGTAAAGATTCTTGAGGCTAGCTCGCGATTCGGCGGCAGGATGGCAACTGATTTCGTTGATGGTTTCACACTTGATCATGGCTTTCAGGTGGTTAATCCAGCTTACCCAGAATTAATCTCTAACAACGTAGTTGAAAAACTTGATTTAACACCCCTTCCAAAGGGCATTGAAATCCAAATTGGTAATCGATTCATGCTTCTGGGCGATCCACGAAAATCTCTTTCATATTTGCAAGGTGACCTTTCTGCCCGCTCCGGCAATCTGCTAGAGAAGCTTCGCTTCGTGCAGTTTCTAATTAGAAAAGCCCCTGAAGGTGATTTAGGTACCGCTCTGAATGGTGCGGGGGTTTTCTATCAAAGAGTAATCCGTAACTTCTTGATGGGGGTTTTCTTATCTGATCCAGATTTAGTCTCTGCTGGCATGGCAAGGGAGTTACTCCACTGGTTTGTTAAGGGAAACCCAGGTTTACCAAGAACCGGTGCTCAAGCGTTACCTAACGCTTTAGCACAGGACCTTGAAATTGAGTTTGATACCAGAGTTACAAAAATTACGGAATCCGGTGTGGTAACCAATGATGGTG
>JBEDAQ010000068.1:0-4914 GCA_041177685.1 Actinomycetota bacterium
ACACACAAGACGTCGTCGGCAGCGTCAGATGTGTATAAGAGACAGCCACCAGAGAATCGACCATCAGTTAGAAGCAGAACAGATTTTCCAAGTCCGGCACCTTTTATTGCACCGGTAATCATCAACATCTCGCGCATACCGGGACCACCCTTTGGTCCCTCGTAACGAATAACAACAACATCGCCGGCTTTGATGGTTCCGTCTTCTAAAGCCTGCATCGCAGATTGTTCTCTATCGAAAACTCGCGCCGGTCCTTCAAATACATCAACACCAACACCAGCAACTTTGGTGACCGCTCCTTCCGGAGCCAGACTGCCACCCAAAATAGTGATGCCGCCAGTAGTTGCCATTGGATTACTGGTAGCTTTCAAAATATCTCCATCAGGATCTGGCGGATTTACATCAGCAAGATTCTCCGCCATTGTCTTTCCAGTAACTGTCAAGCATTCACCATGCAATAAACCAGCATCTAACAATGCTTTTAGAACTACCGGAATTCCGCCGACCTTGTCTACATCACTCATTACAAATCGACCGAATGGTTTTAGATCGCCCAGCAAAGGAACCCTTGATCCGATGCGATGGAAATCATTTAGAGTTAAATCAACCTTGGCTTCATGTGCGATGGCAAGAAGATGAAGAACCGCATTTGTGGAACCACCTAAGGCCATCAAAGATGTAATCGCATTTTCAAAAGCGCGCTTTGTAAGAATCTGACGGGTAGTGATTCCCTGGCGGATAAGTTCTACTACCGCTGCTCCAGATTTAATGGCGTAGGTATCCCGTCGTCGATCTACAGCTGGGGGCGCTGCAGATCCAGGCAGAGACAATCCGATTGCTTCACCGATAGTTGCCATGGTGTTTGCGGTGTACATACCGCCACAGGCACCCTCTCCTGGACAGATCGCCCTTTCGATTTTGTCGACCTGATCACGAGTTATCAAACCGCGAGCACAGGCACCAACGGCTTCAAAAGCATCGATGATGGTTACATCTTTTCCATCTACCTGTCCTGGCAAAGTGGAACCGGCATAAACAAAAACACTGGCAACATCAAGACGGGCGGCTGCCATCATCATTCCGGGTAGTGATTTATCGCAGCCAGCAAAGGTCACCATGCCATCAAGTCTCTCCGCTTGCATAACGGTTTCAACTGAGTCAGCGATTACCTCACGCGAAACTAGAGAGAAATGCATTCCCTCATGTCCCATTGAGATTCCATCAGAAACTGAAATAGTTCCAAACTGCATGGGAAATCCGCCGGCCTCGATAACTCCTTGTTTTGAAGCCTTGGCTAACCGGTCGAGTGAAAGATTGCAGGGAGTAATTTCATTCCAAGATGATGCGATTCCAATCTGCGGTTTAGCAAAATCCTCATCCTTCATGCCAACCGCGCGCAACATGCCGCGAGCTGGAGCTCGCTCTAAACCATCGGTCACATCTTTAGAACGTGGCTTCATGTTTTCTGTCATGAGATAAGCCTACTTAAGCCTGACCTAAATGCTTTAGAAGAAGTTCGCGAACTTTAGCTGCGTCGGCCTGTCCTTTAGTCTCTTTCATAACCGCACCAATTAGTGCTCCGGCCGCTGGGACATGGCCCCCTCTAACCTTTTCTGCAACATCTGGCTGAGCTGCAATTGCCTTTTCGATTGCAGCCATTAACGCAGAGTCATCAGAGACAACTTGAATGCCACGATTCTTAATGATTTCTGCAGCTCTGCCCTCTCCAGCAATTACACCTTCAACTACCTGACGGGCCAACTTATCGGTTAGTTCACCCTTTTCAATTAGGGCGACAATTTCAGCAACATCTGCGGAGCTAATTGGAAGTTCAGCAGCAGCAACACCTTTTTCATTCGCCACCCTGGCAATCTCACCCAACCACCAAGATCTCGCTCTGGTGGGATCGGCTCCCAAATTCACTGTGGCTTCAACTAGATCAAGAACATCGGCGTTAATCATCGCCGCCATTTCCTTATCAGGAACTTGCCAAGCCTCTTGTAATTTCTTTCTTCTAACTGAAGGTTTTTCTGGAAGCGAGTTTTTAATCTTTTCGATTAACTCAGGTGTTGGAGCTACTGGCACCAAATCTGGCTCTGGAAAATAACGGTAATCCTCAGCTTGCTCTTTGGAACGACCGGGAGTTGTTAAACCAGTGTCCTCATGAAAGTGTCTGGTTTCCTGAACTACTTTCTCGCCTTTGTTCAGCAGTTCGGCGTGCCGAATCATTTCCCCACGGACCGCTCGCTCTACTGAACGAAGTGAGTTCACATTCTTGGTTTCGCTTCTAGTGCCAAGTTTTTCTACACCAATTGGACGTAAGGAAACATTGGCATCACAACGTAGTGAGCCTTGTTCCATCTTTACATCGCTAACACCTAATCCTCGCAAGATATCTCTCAGCTCTGAAACATAAGCTCGAGCAACCTCTGGTGCATACTTTCCAGTTCCTGTTATCACCTTGGTAACAATCTCGACCAACGGAATACCAGCTCGGTTGTAATCCAATAATGAGTAGTCAGCACCATGAATGCGACCAGTTGCTCCGCCCATGTGTAGAGATTTTCCGGTGTCCTCTTCCATATGAACCCGCTCAATTTCGATGCGGAAATCCTTTGGACCCTCCTCTGTATCAATGGTTACATCCAAATAACCATTTACACAGATTGGTTCATCGTATTGAGAGGTTTGAAAGTTCTTGGGCATATCAGGGTAGAAGTAGTTCTTGCGAGCAAAGCGAGAAAATGGCGCAATTGAACAGTTAAGTGCCAGACCAATCGCGATGGTGTATTCAATTGCCTTGCCATTTACTACCGGAAGCGATCCAGGAAGACCTAAGCAAACAGGACAAGTTTGGGTGTTCGGAGCAGCACCGAAAACCGTATTGCAGCCACAAAACATCTTGGATTCAGTACCGAGTTCAACATGTACCTCCAGGCCGAGAACCGGTTCGTACTTTGCAATTACATCCTCATACTTCAGCGCCATCACTTCGCTCCTAACTTTGGAGCGGAGGCCAGAATTGGTTGGCCCCACTTGGCTAGTAAAGCCGCTTCTAAAGCTGAGCCAACTTTGTACATACGATCATCCTGCATAGCAGGTGCCATGATTTGGAAACCGGCTGGCAAGCCATCTTCTTCCGCCAAACCTGATGGCAGAGACATTCCACCAATTCCAGCTAAGTTGGTGGGAATTGTTGCGATGTCATTTAGATACATAGCGATTGGATCATTGGCCTTTTCGCCAATCTTGAAAGCGGTGGTCGGGGCGGTTGGTGATACCAAAACATCAGCTAACTTAAAAGCATTTTCGAAGTCACGAGAGATTAAAGTGCGAACCTTTTGCGCACTGCCGTAATACGCATCGTAGTAACCACTTGATAATGCGTAGGTTCCCAAAATGATGCGTCGCTTTACCTCACGACCAAATCCAGCCTGTCGTGTCAGATTCATAACATCCTCTGCTGAACCAGAACCGACCCGCATTCCATAACGCATCGCATCGAAGCGGGCCAGGTTGGAGGAACACTCACTTGGTGCAATTAGATAATAAGCCGCCAATGCATAATCAAAGTACTTACAAGATACTTCAACAATCTCCGCACCTTGCTGTGCGAGAAGCTCGAGAGATTCATTGAATAACTTTAAAACGCCAGGTTGATAACCATCACCCTGCAACTCCTTGATTACACCAATTTTCATGCCTTTAACATTGCCATCTTTAGCAGCGGCAACAACTGGTGGAATAGGAGCGTTAATTGAAGTGGAATCTAATTTGTCGTAACCACCGATAGCTTCATGTAGATATGCAGCGTCTAGAACTGTGCGGGCGCATGGACCAGCTTGATCAAGTGATGAGGAAAAGGCAACTAAGCCATAACGGGAAACCCCGCCATAGGTAGGTTTTACTCCAACAGTTCCGGTAACAGCTGCCGGCTGACGAATTGATCCACCAGTGTCAGTACCGATTGCAAGTGGTGCTTCAAATGCAGCTAGTGCTGCAGAGGAACCGCCACCTGATCCACCGGGAATTCGAGTTAAATCCCAAGGATTGTGGGTCGGTCCATATGCTGAGTTTTCTGTCGAGGAACCCATTGCAAACTCATCCATATTGGTCTTACCCAAAATGACAACGCCGTTTTCCTTTAGACGGGTTACAACTGTGGAGTCATATGGCGGACGCCAACCTTCCAACATCTTTGAACCACAGGTGGTGGGAATACCTTTTTGTGTCATGACATCTTTTAGCGCTAATGGAACACCTGCAAGTGGCGGAAGATCTGCACCGCTTTTGCGCTTTTCATCAATCGCGCGCGCTTGAGATATGGCTCCTTCGTTATCAACATACAAGAATGCATGAACTTCAGAATCTACTTTTGCAATTTGATCAAGATGCGCTTGAGTGAGTTCTACACTTGAAATCTCTCCTGCTTTAAGAGCAGCAGCCATTTCGGTTGCGGATCTATTAATCATTACTCTTCACCCAAAATCTGCGGCACTTTAAATCTTTGTTCTTCTTGAGCAGGTGCACCTGATAAAGCCTCTTCTGGGGTCAAACTTGGTCGTACCTCATCGGCGCGAAACACATTTTTCAAAGGAAGTGGATGTGAGGTAGGTGGAACATCTGCGCCTGCCACCTCTTGAACCCTTGCTACCGCATCAAGAATTACCGAGAGTTCATTGGAGAGATGATCAAGCTCGCTATCTGACGTATCTATTCGAGCTAACTTAGCTAGGTTGGCTACATCGTCGCGAGAGATGTTTGACATGAGGGTCACCTTACCGAGTGTTACACGCTTCGCGCGAATTACTTTCGGATCTGGCCATCCCCTCTAACTATCCATGTGGTTGTTGTCATCTGCTCGAGCCCCATTGGTCCCCGAGCATGCAACTTCTGGTTTGAGATACCAATCTC
>JBEDAQ010000069.1:0-7602 GCA_041177685.1 Actinomycetota bacterium
GATTTCTCAAGGTTCGATTTCTTACAGTTCGAGTAGAGAGGACATGCGATGGCAGAACCAATCCTCTCCCTCCGCAAAGTAAATAAATCTTTTGGTCCAGTTCATGTTTTAAAGGATGTTAATTTCAACGCCTATGCTGGCCAGGTAACCGCATTGGTTGGTGATAACGGAGCAGGTAAGAGCACACTCATTAAATGTATTGCCGGTATCTATACGCCAGAGTCAGGCGATTTTATCTTTGAAGGCAAACCAGTTCAGATTAGTGGACCCCGCGATGCCACTGCACTTGGTATAGAGATCGTTTATCAAGATTTAGCGCTCTGCGACAACCTAGACATTGTTCACAATATGTTTCTCGGTCGTGAAGAGAAAAGCGGAATAACATTAAATGAATCATCAATGGAGTCCCTTGCCAAGAAAACGCTGGATGGATTAAGTGTCAGAACCGTTAAATCAATCCGGCAGAAAGTCGCTTCTTTAAGTGGCGGTCAGCGTCAAACCGTAGCTATCGCTCGCGCCGTATTGTGGAATAGCAAAATAGTGATTCTCGATGAACCAACTGCGGCACTTGGAGTTGCTCAAACCGAACAGGTATTAAAGCTTGTAAGACAATTAGCCGACAATGGTCTGGCTGTCATTGTAATTAGCCATAATCTAAATGATGTATTCCAAGTTGCTGACAACATTGCTGCTATGTATTTGGGAAGTATGGCAGCACAGGTTGATAAGAACTCTGTTTCACAAAATGATGTTGTCCGTTTGATAACAACCGGTAGCTCAGAAGGCATGTCAGGGGGCAAAAAATGAGCGAGCAAATCACCATTGAAAAATCCCTGAGTGATTGGTGGAGCCGAGTAAAGGCTGGCCAAGTCGGTGCACTCCCTGCAATCTTGGGTCTACTAGTTCTATGTATTGTTTTTGGCTCAATGAGCTCGGTATTCCTCACCCCCGGTAACTTTGCCAATCTCTTAACCCAGGCGGCCGCTGTAACTGTAATTGCCATGGGATTGATATTTGTCCTGCTATTAGGTGAGATTGACCTATCTGCCGGCTATGCAGCAGGCGTATGCGGAGCAATCTTGGTAGTAATGATTACCGAAATGGATTACGCATGGTACATAGCATTCCCAGTTAGCGTTTTATCTGGTGTCTTTTTAGGTGGTTTCATCGGTTATTTAGTTGCCCAATTAAAAATCCCCTCCTTCGTGGTTACCTTGGCAACCTTTTTGGCTTTCCAAGGTCTTCTACTCCTAATTATTGGTGAAGGCGGAACTATAAGAATTGAGGATCCAGTAATCCTCTCCATTCAAAACAAAAATCTAACCGTTGTTAACAGCTGGTTGTTTTTTGCCTTAGCTGCTGGCGCATATTTACTCACCGGTTTCTGGAAGTTTTACAAGAGACGTCGGGCTGGATTGATCGACAACCTTTTCAAGTTCTGGCTACTTAAAGCTTTAACTATGGTCTTATTGGGCGCACTTGCAACCTCTGCCCTTACAGTCGAGCGCAGTAACAATCCGGATTTAGTCAGCTTGCGCGGAATCCCTTATGTCGTTCCGGTAATTCTGTTCTTACTAGTAGGTGCCACATTTGTGCTGACCAGAACCTCTTATGGTTTACATATTTATGCGGTTGGCGGTAACGCCGAAGCCGCACGTCGCGCCGGTATCAATGTCAAGATGGTGCGTATTACCGCCTTCATGATCTGCTCTGGTTTTGCAGCTGTTGCTGGAATGATTTTTGTTTCCAGAGCCAACTCAATCTCACCAACAACAGGTGGAAGCTCTACCTTGCTTTATGCAGTTGGTGCCGCTGTTATCGGTGGAACCAGCCTCTTCGGTGGCAAAGGAAAAGTTAGTGATGCAATCCTCGGTGGTTTGGTAGTTGCTGTGATTGATAATGGCATGGCTTTGTTGGGATATCCCGCCGGAATCAAATTTATGGTCACCGGCGCGGTATTGCTGATTTCAGCAACCATCGATGCGGTTTCTAGGCGTGGGGCGGTATCTGGCTAACCTCAATGGATATTGGCTTGGATTTTTTTATCCCGGGTTTTGCAGGTATTCTTCCCATCCAACTCTTGCGGGAGTGGTGAAATGGCAGACACGCAGGTCTTAGGAACCTGTGCTTCGGCGTGTGGGTTCAAGTCCCACCTCCCGCACCAGATTTTCTTATCTTTCAAAATTTATATCTGAAATCTCACGGTTTGTTCATAGATATTTGATTTAACACTGCATAGATTTGTCGCATGACAACGAGGTCATCGAATACCGCTGTGCCCAATTTGGAATCTCCACTTGCAACCGCCCTTTCGCAATTAAGAAGAGCGATTGATCAGTTAAACCTCTCTGAAAATGATTGGAACACCCTCTCTACACCTCGCCGAGTTCTAGAAGTCGCCGTTCCTTTACGTCGCGATGATGGCCGAGTCGAGATGTACAAGGGATATCGCGTTCAATACTCCACAACTCGGGGCCCGGCAAAAGGTGGCGTTAGATTTCATCAAGATATTGATTTAGATGAAACCGTTGCTTTAGCGATGTTGATGACTTGGAAATGCGCCTTAACAAATCTGCCTTACGGCGGCGCAAAGGGTGGCGTTGCGGTAAACCCTCATTCCCTGTCAATCGCTGAGAATGAAAGATTGACCCGAAGATACACCTCTGAAATTTTGCCAATCATTGGACCGGAGAGAGATATTCCAGCACCCGATGTTGGTACCGATGAGCGCAACATGGCTTGGATGATGGATACCTACTCTGTTAACGCAGGGTATTCAGTTCCTGGTGTTGTCACTGGAAAACCAATAG
Source organism: Actinomycetota bacterium (assembly GCA_041177685.1). Taxonomy (GTDB): domain Bacteria; phylum Actinomycetota; class Actinomycetes; order Nanopelagicales; family Nanopelagicaceae; genus MAG-120802. The sequence continues at coordinate 2,811 of JBEDAQ010000069.1, forward strand.
TTTTGGGAGGATCTTTAGGACGCACCTCCGCAACTGGTGATGGTGTAGCGATTGCGGTTCGTGAAGCGCTAAAACTAAAAGGGATTAACCCAGAAGGTGCCACAGTTGCAATCCAAGGTTTCGGAAAAGTGGGATATTGGGCAGCGGTTGCATTAGAAAATATGGGGTTGAAAGTAGTTGCAGTTAGTGATGTAAGCGGTGGCGTAACAGGGTTTAGCAAAGTATCAGAGCTGCAGAAATTCGCTCAAGGTAATGGCACTTTGGTTGGCGCACCGAGCACTGAATCAATTACAAATACCGAATTGCTCCATCTGCCCGTAGATGTCTTGGTGCCTGCAGCTTTGGCAGATGCAATTACTGAATCGAGCGCATCTGGCATTAAAGCGAAAATTGTTGTTGAGGGTGCAAACGCTCCAACCACCCCCGGTGGAGACGCGATTTTGAATGACAAAGGAGTACTTGTTGTTCCCGATATCTTGGCGAACTCTGGTGGAGTAATCGTCTCCTACTTTGAATGGGTACAGGACAAACAAAATTACTTCTGGAGCGCTGAAGAGGTTAAAGAAAATTTGAACTCTATTTTGATGCGTTCAATTAATGAGGTAGCTGAGCACTCGGCTGAACATAGGGTCACCTGGCGTGAATCGGCCAACATGATCGGGGTTAGTCGGGTGGCACAGGCCCACCGGTTACGCGGCCTCTATCCGTGATCTAGCAGCCTCAGCCTTTAAGCGCCGCCATATAGACCCTTTAACCCCATTTTCAACTCCCGCTTAATCATGGGAAGATTCCCGCCCCTTCTACTGCCATTCAATGGCGCGGTTGGGTGGAGCAGTTAGAGACTGCCAAGTTAAAAGAGTTGATGAGGAGCTAGAACGTGGCCGATAAGAAGTTTCTATCTTGGGTTGGTTTCAAGGGAGAAGAAGAAACCGATAAACCAAACCTTGCTGCCGGCTCTGTAGCGTTGGATCGAATCCGTGAACTGGAGTCTCAATTAAATGATCTGCGCTCACGTCGTGACATTACCTCTTTGTCAAAAGAAGAGTTTGAAATTCTGGCAACAGAAACCGCCATGTCAATTATTCGCACCGCACAACAACGTGAGGCTAAGGCCAACTCAAACGCAGAGCGCCTCTTGTCTGAGAGCAAGAAGCAGGCAACCAGTGCTATTGAAATTGCCGAAGCGAAAGCTAAATCCACTTTGGCTCAGGCTGAATCACGAGGCCGTAAATATTTAGAGGCTGCAGAAGGCGATGCGGCCGAGATTGTTTCCAAAGCTGAATCTGAGGCTGAGGATCTAATTAACTCTAAGAAGCGCGAAGGCTCTCAAATTACCTCAAATGCCAAGAGAGAAGCTGAGCGCCTTGTTATGTCAGCCACCACTGAGGTTTCGGAGTATCGCACCTGGCTAGCCGGCGTTATCTCTGAAGCAGAGCGGCTTTATCGAATTCAAACCCAATCTTTAGATGCTGCTGAAAACGCCATCTCACAATCTCGAGCTCGTCTCGAGTCGGCATTCAATAGATTGGCAGAGCTACAAAAGCAGGTAGTTAGCGCTATAGCTGCAGATGGAACACCTACTGGTGATTCCAAATTAGCCGCGCGAGTTGCGCAAGCACAGCAAAATGCAACTAATGAAAATCAAAGTAAAGGTGCTACTACAAAATCACCGATTTCTAAGAGCTCTGCTAAAAAGCTCTCCAAAAAATCCCCGAAAAAAGCTAAAAGTAAAGCTAAGAAAACAACTGCGAAATCTCGGTGATGTCTAGCTCCACAAACCGCTACATACACTCGGTAGATGGATTACGAGCTGTTGCGGTAATTGCGGTTCTGCTTTATCACCTCGGTATCGATTGGATTCCAGGTGGCTTTCTAGGTGTTGATTTATTCTTTGTAATCTCTGGGTATGTGATTACTGGATTGATTCTGGACTCAATAACCCGCTCTGGAACTTTAGATTTACGAGCTTTCTATCTCAGTCGCGTCCGTCGATTGCTGCCAGCGCTAATTGCAATGTTGGTTTTCACAACGCTTTATATAGGCGTATATGCACCAGAAACCGTACGTCGCTTCATCTCCGATATTCCTTATGTATTAAGCGGCAGCATGAACTGGGCGCTTGTGGCTCGAGAGCAGGATTACTTTGAAAGCATTGGTAGACCACCGTTATTGCAACACACTTGGTCATTGGCAGTGGAGGCGCAGTTCTATTTGATTTGGCCCTTGGTGTTGCTCTTCATTCTGCGCTACTTTGGCAAAAAAAATATTTCAATTGCCGCTCTAGCTATTGCATTGGCATCAGGTGTAGCGCTATTTGCTTATTCAATTCGGATTGACACTCAGGAGTCGGCAATTAGCCATGTTTACTTTGGAACCGACACCCACTCCATAGGTTTATTTTTAGGATCTGCCTTAGCGGTTAGTTGGAAACCACAGAACTTAACTAGGGAGATCTCCAAGCGCGCCCAGGATTTTGTTGATTTGATTGGCGTCTTTGGTTTTCTCGGATTGCTCGCCACCTTTCTATTTATCAATGAAAGTGATCCAACTCTTTATCGAATCGCATTTCCTCTGGCCGCGATATTTGGATGCTTCACCTTAATTTCGGTGGTTCATCCCGCATCACGGTTTGCTCCATTACTTAGTAGCCGAGTCTTAATCTGGATCGGCGAGCGCTCCTATGGCATCTATGTCTGGCACTGGATTGTCTTTCAACTTACTCGACCATCGATAGATTTGGTGGGCGATGATTGGGCGTTATATTCCCTGAGAGTCCTAATCGTTTTTGCATTAGCTGATATCTCACTTCGTTACATAGAGATTCCGGTACGCCGAGGCTACTTTGAACTCTGGTTCCGCGGTATGAAATATCGGACTAAATCAGTCCGATTACGTCAAAAACTCTTCGCAACCGCTGCTGTGATTGTCACCCTATTTGCCACCTCACTTGTATCAGTTAATGCCATGAAAAAAGCTGATGAGATTGTCGCAGCGGAACAGGCTGCGGTTGCCACAGAAGATGATGTTGATCAGGTAATAACCGATGCTGATACACCTGGCATATGGGTTACCGGCGATTCGGTAATCCTGGGTATCCGCAATGTTTTGGCAAAATATGAGCGCATTGAATTGATTAATGCCCGAGTTGGACGGCAAATTAATGAATTAATTGAGGTGACACAGACTGATCAACAATTTGTAGTCAATTCCCCTGTCGTTTTAAACCTGGGCAATAACAACCGCTTGGTTGAGTCAGATGTGGTGGCCCTTATGGAGATTGTGCGAAATCAACCCAAGATTATTGTGGTTAATACTGCGGTGCCTCGCGGTTGGAAAGATGAGAACAATCAAATCATCAGCTCAGTTGTGGCCCGTTATCCAAATACAATTTTGGTTGATTGGGATCGCATCTCAGCAAATCATCCGGAGTATTTTGCAACCGATGGTGTTCATCTAAATCCACCTGGGGTCAATGCTTATGTTGCTGCGATCCGCGAAGTTTTAAGTAAATAAAAAAACCGCCCCGATATTCGAGGCGGTTTCTCTAATGCAATTAAAGGTTTTAATTAAAGGTTATTGAAACTTGCCCTTTAGTGAGAACTTCTTAGCATCTACCTTGGTGCCATCGGAGTAAACCGATTGAAGAAGGAATTGAGTTCCACCCTCATCGCCCACCTTAGCAATTTCATATGAAAGTTGATCCACTGCAACTGTGGTTACCTCGGTGAAATCAACTGCGTTGTAGGAAACTGAGATCACATATCCGGTAAGTCCTTCTGTCGCAGTTGGAGCCTTCCAACGCAGAGTTACGCCCTCGCTGCCATTAGCAATTGCGACAAAGCCTTGTGGTGCTTCATACGCAGAAAGTGCTGGCTCTTCACTAGCGCTTTCAGATGGCTCTGCGGATGGCTCCTCAGAAACAGACTCTGATGCGGTTGGAGTGGGTGTTGCACCTTCATCATCAGAGGAGTTGGTTAAAGCAAAAATCGCGAGTAGAACTACGCCGGCAATTACCAAGAACAAAACACTGCTAGAGCTTTTCTTTGCCGGAGCAGCTGGTGCAGATGGTTTTGCTGGTGCAGGTGTACTGGTTACCGAAGCGGTACTGCGAGATGGAACTGGTGGAATAACAATCTTTGCGGCATCAACCTTTGCGCTAGTGCTCTTCTTAGCTGCAACTTTCTTGGTTGCCGGTTTCTTAGCTGCGGCTTTCTTAATCGGACGCTTCGCCGACTTCTTTACAGCTCTCTTGGCGGTTTTCTTAACCGCTTTCTTGCCCGATTTGCTGGCCACTTTTTTGGCCGGGCGCTTTGCAGCCGCCTTCTTAACTGGGCGCTTTGCAGAAGCTTTCTTCTTTGCTGCCACAACTACTCCTTCGACGTAATTTCGCTGCTTTGCCTAAGAGTGCAAGGCAGATTCAATGACATAAGCCTACCTGCGCAATTTGAAAGTAGATGACTTTAAAGGCCAATAAAGGGCTGGATTTTGGGAGCGATTTCACGCAGCGCCTTGCCGCGATGGCTGATCTCATCCTTCTGCTCTGGCGTCATCTGCCCCGTAGTTATCGCAAATCCTTCTGGTTGGAATATTGGGTCATATCCAAAGCCAAACTCACCCTCAGGCGTAAAGCGAACAACTCCAGGCAGCTCTCCCCTAACGGTGAGATTTCTGCCATCTGGCATGGCAAGTGCGATGACACAGACAAACTGCGCACCGCGTTGTTCAGCCGGGACATCCTGTAACTCGATAAGTACCTTTTCGATATTTGCGGCATCATCACCATGTTTGCCAG
>JBEDAQ010000070.1:0-6295 GCA_041177685.1 Actinomycetota bacterium
AGAGATTGCTAAAGCATCTCTATTGCCAACTACAACTGTGTTGCTCACCGGCTCAATCTTCAATACATATCTTGGTTCGCCATCTTTGGCTGGAACAGTTAGCCCCAAACCTTTGCGCTGACCTATTGTGTAGGTGTATGCGCCTTTGTGTTCGCCTAGTTTATTTCCGGCTTCATCAACGATTGGACCGATCTCACTGCCTAACCGCTCCCGCAACCATCCCGCGTTATCCCCTGATGGCACAAAACAAATGTCATGACTATCTGGCTTTAATGCCACTGACAGACCACGAGCTTTGGCTTCCAGCCTCACATTTTCTTTTGTGGTGTCCCCGAGTGGAAAGTATGCGCCTTGAATCTGAGTACGATTCAAAACCGCTAAAACATAGGATTGATCTTTTGCCGGATCGACCGCCCGATAAAGCAATCTGCCATCTGCTGAATCTTTTGTCTGCGCATAATGTCCGGTTACAACACCGTCAAAGCCCATGGCTTGGGCGCGATCTAGCACCGCTGCAAATTTAATTTTTTCATTACAACGCAAACAAGGGTTCGGGGTATTACCTGCTGCATATTCCGACAAAAAATTCTCTACTACGCCCTCGTGAAACTCATCTGACATATCCCAGATATAGAAAGGTATGCCAATTACATCAGCGGCTCTTCTTGCATCATGAGAATCCTCGATAGTGCAACATCCTCTAGCACCTGATCGGTACTTCTTAGGATTTTTAGAGAGCGCAAGATGTACACCGATAATGTCATGTCCTGCTTCTTTAGCGCGTGCGGCAGCAACTGCAGAGTCGACACCTCCGCTCATCGCTGCAATTAACTTCATCTGCTCGCTTCTTTATTTGGATACTGAGTTGGCTACTGAATATGCGGCACGGGCCCGCTCGATAACCCGCTTGATACAGGTGCGAAGATATTCGATATCGCTCTCGGTGTTTGTAATTCCTAACGAGAATCGCAGCGAAGAACGAGCCTGTGCTTCACTTTTTCCTAATGACAGCAGTACATGGCTAGCTTCCTGCACCCCTGCGCTACAAGCAGATCCAGTTGAACAGGCGATTCCCTCTGCATCAAATAGAACTAGCAAGGAGTCGCTTTCCGTATAAGGGAAAGTTATATTGGCGATTCCAGGCAAAGTTTGTCCTTCAACCACACCATTTAACGTTGCATCCGGAATCTGGTCTTGGATAGCTGAAATCAATTTTCTCCGTAATTCAGAAACGCGTTTTTGGTTTGCCTCCATGTCACGCACCGCGGATTGGGCGGCCGCTACAAAAGCAGCGATTCCAGCGGCGTTTAAAGTTCCACTTCGGATGTCACGCTCTTGACCACCACCATGTAGCAACGGGGTGATGTCCACACCTTTTTGCAGAACAAGTGCGCCTACCCCAATTGGACCGCCAATCTTGTGAGCGCTAATTGTCAGCGCAAATACCCCAAGCTCTTTGAAAGATACCGGGACTTTGCCAAAACTTTGCACCGCATCGGTATGAACTGGAATATCAAAGCTACTTGCCAGCTTTACTACCTCTTGAATTGGCTGAATAGTGCCTATCTCATTATTGGCATGCATGATGCTAATAACGGCAACCTCTTTACCTCTTTGGATTAAGAGTTTTTCTAATTCATCGAAATTTAAGTAACCCTGCGCGTCCACGGGAATTTGGACTAACTCGGCTCCATTGAAATCACTTAACCAGATTGCTGGATCCAAAATTGCATGATGTTCGAAGGCAGAGATGACAACAATCTTTCGATTGGAATCTTCTTTGTTGCGCTGCCAGTAAATTCCCTTTAAAGCTAGATTGTTGGCCTCGGTACCAGATCCGGTGAAAATGACTTCGGTGGAGTGAGCATCAATTAACTCAGCAAGTTTTTCGCGCGCCTCTTCTAACTCTCGCCGCGCATTACGGCCAAAGGTATGAAGACTGGAGGGGTTTCCTACTTCACGGGATTGTTTGATGAACGCCTGTAACGCGACCTCTGAGATAGGAGTGGTCGCGGCGTTATCAAAGTAGACACGTGGCATGAGCCAATTCTAATTGCCGAGCGGTCAGCAAATTAGCCGCGCTTTGACGAAATCGCCTCGCGTGCTTGTGGCAGTACCGCAAACAAATCCCCAACGACACCGAAATCCGCCAAATCAAAGATTGGAGCCTCGGGATCTTTGTTGATTGCCACAATGGTCTTTGAGGTTTGCATTCCAGCGCGATGTTGAATCGCTCCTGAAATTCCACATGCCACATAAAGTTGTGGGCTAACAGTCTTTCCAGTTTGCCCTACCTGGTGAGTATGTGGGTACCAACCCGCATCGGTAGCTGCGCGAGATGCACCAACCGCTGCACCAAGTAGATCTGCCATCGCTTCCAGCTGTGAGAAATCACCATTTGTTCCGCGACCACCCGAGATAACGATCTTTGCCTCAGTTAGCTCTGGACGACCACCCTTTGCGGCTGGTTGAGTGCCAGTAATAGTCACCAACTTTGCCGAGTCAGTAATGGTGAGTGAAAGTTTCTCAATCACAGCAGTAGTGGATGTCGTGGTTGCTTCAACAGAACTAGGTCTAACAGTAATAACTGGGGTTCCGGTCTTTACCTTTGATGAAACTGTAAATGAGCCACCAAAGACAGATTGAGTGGCACCAAGATCGGAGTTCAGATCAACGGCATCAGTGATTACTCCGCCACCAATACGAATCGCCAAACGCCCCGCTACCTCTTTGCCTTTTGCGGTAGAAGGAATCAAAACCGCCTTGGGATTCTCAGCGCCAACAATTTGAGCTAGTGCATCAACGAGAGCAGGAATTCCATGTCTAGAAAAGTCATCACTCTCCACCAAGACGACTTTTTCAACTTCAGTATTGGATAGTTGTGCCGCAAGTTCATCGCCTTGACCAGCTGGGGCGAGAACTACAGCGGTTACTGAACCCGCTCTCTTTCCCAAACTCGCTAACTCGGCAGCGGTCTTTGAGATTTTGCCACCATCGTGATCAGCCAAAATCAATACATTGCTCATAATCACACCAATCGCTTCTCAGCCAGGTAATCGGCCAACTTAGTTCCGGCATCGCCAGAATCCTCAATCTTTACACCCTTTTCTCTTGGTGGTCGGGCTTGAGCACTTTCTACAACGCTCCATGCACCGGCGCTACCGACCTCATTTGCAGAGATTGAAATATCTGCCAGCGATTTATTCGCAATCGTTTTTTTCTTGGCGGCCATGATTCCCTTGAATGATGGGTAGCGCGGTTCATTAATCTTTTCAATGACGCTAATGACACATGGAAAGCTAGCGGACATATTTTCTACTCCGCTTTCTGTCATACGAGCGATTTCAACACTATTGGCCGCACCATCAACTTTGACCGAACCAGCAAAGGTGAGCTGTGCCCAACCCAAACGTTCCGCCAACATCGCAGGCACAACACTCATACGAGCATCAGTTGATTCGGTGCCACAGAAAACCAAATCAAAGCCACCGCTCTTAATTACTTCAGCTAAAACCTTTGAGGTAGCGATGGCATCAGAACCAGCCAAGGCAGCATCTGTTACCAAAACCGCATCATCTGCACCCATTGATAAACCTTTACGGATAGCTTCAGTTGCTCGATCTGGTCCCATCGAAATCAAAGTGATGGTGTGTTCTGGAGATTCTTTACCTTCATTTAAAGGCTCTACGATGCGCAGCGCCTCTTCGATTGCATATTCATCAAGATCATTTAGTACTGCATCGACACTTTCGCGATCCAAGACACCGTTGACCATTTTCTTCTCAGCCCAAGAATCAGGCACTTGCTTAACGCAGATTGCAATCTTCATGGCCGGTATGTTACTGGTCAGTAATCTAGCTCTCCACTCGACCTTCCTCGAATAATCGGCGGCTGATGCTTAGATAGCAAAGTGAAACCAGCCAATCCGCACATATTGGGAAGCCATGTTGTGACTGGCGGAACTGATTTCGCTATTTGGGCCCCGGCCGCAGATGCCGTCGAGTTGTGTCTCTTTGATCGACGAGAATCAGAAACTGGGAGCTGGCAATGGGTCGAAACTAAATTCTCTTTAGCCCACCGCGACGGCCCAATATGGCATGGCCACCTAACCGGCATCGGTCCCGGTCAACATTATGGCTACCGGACTTACGGCCCCTGGCAACCAGAACAAGGTTGGCGTTTTAATCCGGCAAAGGTTTTGTTGGATCCATACGTACATCAAGTGGGTGGCGAGCTCACTTATGCGCCGGAGATTTTTGGACATCATTCTGTTGATCAACTTGGAAATGGAGATCTAAATCAGAGAGATGAGCGAAACTCTCTAGGCTTTGTACCACTCTCAGTTGTAACCGCTAGCGCACCACGCATCATTAATAGACCTCGTACGCCGTGGAAAAAAACCTTTATCTATGAGGCCCATGTTCGTGGGTTGACCGCCGACAATCTTGCAATTCCCGCTGATGAGCGTGGTACATATAAAGCATTGGGTCATCCCTCAACCATTCAACATTTACAACGTTTGGGTGTTACCGCACTTGAGTTGCTTCCGATTCATCAATTTGTGACTGAAGTTCACACATACGCCAGAGGTCGACAAAATTACTGGGGCTACAACCCTTTAGCCTTTAGCGCTCCACATGCCGCATATGCGGCCAGCGAAGATCCAATTGCTGAGCTGCAAAAAGCGGTGGATGCGTTACATGAAGCTGGCATTGAGGTAATCCTTGATGTGGTTTACAACCACACAGCAGAGGAAGGAGTTGCTGGTCCCACTTTCTGCTTCAAAGGAATCGACAATAAAGCCTTCTACCGCCATTCCGCTGACGATAAATATGAAGATGTAACTGGCTGCGGTAACACCGTTGATTCAAGACAGCCTTTCGTAACTCGAATGATTATTGATTCGTTGCACTGGTGGAGCCAAATAATCGGTGTAGATGGCTTTCGCTTTGATTTAGCGACGGCGATATCCCGAAACAATGATGGGATAGATACTCATGGGCCATTGATTTCAGCGATCTCGTCAGACCCAATACTCAGAGAGCGAAAATTGATTGCTGAACCTTGGGATGTTGCGGGCTATGCATTAGGTGAGTTCCCTCATCCATGGCGGGAGTGGAACGATGCTTATCGCGATGCAACCAGACAGTTCTGGTTAGCAGATAGTGCTCGTGGACACAGCAATGGCGTTTCGGATTTGGCATCAAGAATCGCTGGTTCTAATGATGTCTTTTATTTTCGGGGTCCGACCTCCTCTATTAACTTCATAACAGCTCATGATGGTTTCACACTTAGAGATTTGGTTTGTTACAGCAATAAACACAATGAGCCAAACGCTGAGAACAATCATGATGGCAGCGAGCAAAATAGATCCTGGAACCTTGGCATTGAAGGTCCAACACCTGATGCAGAAATAAACATCAGGCGCCTTGAATTACAAAAAGCAATTTTGGCAACTTTACTTCTCTCATCTGGTGTGCCAATGCTCAATATGGGTGATGAAGTTTCTAGATCCCAAAATGGTTCAAACAACGCATACTCCTTATCAGCCCATGATCAAACAGACAGCTGGGAGAACTTTCTTGGTGGTTGGAAGTTGAATTGGAAACCAGATGCGCAACAAGAGGATTTGATTGAGACTGTTGCAGCTCTATCTAGAATCAGAAGCAGTTACATGGTTGATGCCGCCGAGCAATTTTTCACCGGCGAAATTGATCAAGATACCAATCGCAAAGATGTTGCCTGGTTTGATCGGGATGGCAATGAGATGAGCCAACATAATTGGCAGGACAGCTCAATACGCCACCTAGCGTTTAGTATTGACGCTACTCATAATCAAGGTCTTTTCATCATCTTAAATAGCGCAGATCAAGATTATGAATTCACTTTGCCCAATCAGGATTGGGGTGATTCATTTCGCACCGTATTTGATTCTGCAGAGCTGATAAATGATTTCAGCCCGACGCTAAAAAAGCCTAGAGATAAAGTAAGTGTGCGGGCAATGAGTGTGCAGGTGTGGCTAATTAATCGACATCAAACATCACCGTAACCGTAGAGGTGATGGTTTTTTCTATTGTTTGAGTGTCGTAATAACCGCCAGCTGAGGTATCTACGGAATCTGGCGAGGTAACTTGGAATGGACCAGAGCGCACGCTCATGACATTTCCTATCTTCCCGCCAGTTGCTTTAACAATCGCGTCAGCACGAACCTTTGCATCCTCCATCGCTTGTTCTAAGAGTTTGGGGCGAAGTTCATTCAATTTAGAAACATAGTACTGCGGACCATAATTTGAAA
>JBEDAQ010000071.1:0-2632 GCA_041177685.1 Actinomycetota bacterium
CTTTATCCCGCAGGTGGAGTTCTGTATGGGTATGTTCAGTTTCAATAATGCCTGACGAGTACTTAGCTTCAAACTTGCCCAGTTTCCAGACCAGAACCGAAATCAGCCAGGCCAGAATAAAACTGATCACAATGAAGTAGCCGATTCCACCCAAATCGATATTGGCAATACTTGTAAATGGTTCATAGTTATCAATATTGGTTTTGGCCGCCAAAACATTGATTATTTGAATCGTTCCAATTACCAGCGCCACAAATATCGAAATCGAGGTTGTAGTCAGGTTGTAATAAATCTTGCGTAGCGGAGATGTGAAAGCCCAGCCGTAGGCCTTTGTCATGAATATTCCGTCGAGGGCGTCCATTAAAGACATACCTGCAGCAAAGATAAAGGGCAAGGCGATAATTGCGAGGGGAGGTAAGACGCCACCAACAGTTCCAATCGCAGCGGTAGCGGAGAGTCCTAAAATTGCTACTTCAGTAGCGGTATCAAACCCCAGGCCGAAGAGAACGCCAATGGGATAGATCTGTCGGGAATGATCAAATCCTTTTTTGAATTTTCCTCTAAAAATTCGGCGCATTAGGCCACGATCATTGAGTAACTCTTCAAGGTGTTGATGAGAGAACTTACCGGTTTTGGCCTTGCGCCAAACATTAATAATTCCAACCAAGATAACAAGATTCAAAATTCCAATTAGATAAAGGAAGAAACCTGAAACTGAGGTGCCGATAATTCCGCCGGTCTCGGCAAAATCCTCTTGGAAGGCAACGGCTTTTTGAGCAGCAAACGCAACCGCCACAGAGAGTGCCAATACAACTGTGGAGTGTCCAAGAGAGAAGAACAGACCCACTCCCAAAGGTTTTTTCCCTTTGGCCAACATCAATCGCGTAGTGTCATCAATTGCCGCGATGTGATCAGCATCGAAGGCATGACGTAAACCAAATGAATAAGCCAAAGCGCCGGCGCCGGCGTAGACCAAGGCTCCTTTGCTATCAGTGAGACTGTGATACTGGGGGTTGGAGTTGTAGTAAATGAACAGACCCCAGCCGATTACATGGAGCGCGACCACTGTTCCCAGAATTCCTAGCAGTGAGGGAATTTCATTCCGTTCGAAGCGAAGGTGTTGACGTAACGATGGGCGGGGTTGTTGCTGAAGTGAGCTCACCAGAGAATCTTAATGCAAATGGTTTGCATCTGCATCACTTTTGCAACAAATCTACTGCTCATCCCTCCAGGAGCGCCAGAGTTTGGCGTAGGCGCCCGCTGTCTTCAACAGATCTTCGTGAGAGCCCCACTCAGATATGACCCCGTCCTCAATAACAGCGATTAAGTCAGCATCATGAGCGGTTTGTAGTCGATGTGCAATGGCTATCACGGTACGACCCTCAAGGACAGCACCGAGTGAGGCCTCCAAATGTTTTGCCGCTTGTTGATCAAGTAGGGAGGTGGCTTCATCCAGAATTAAAGTGTGTGGATCAGCCAGCACTAATCTTGAAAGTGCTAACTGTTGTGCCTGGGCGGGAAGTAAACGCACTCCGCCACTGCCTACCAAAGTCTCTAAGCCTTTCTCTAACTCTTTAGCCCACTGCTCTGCATCAACCGCTCGCAGCGCTTGCCAAACCTCTTCATCAGAGGCATCAGGTTTTGCCAAGGTGATGTTGTCCCGCAAACTGCCGACAAAGACATGGTGCTCCTGAGTTACTAAAGCAACCTCAGTTCTCGCCTTCTCTACCGGCATATAACCAATCTCGGCACCGCCAACAGTTATGCGACCTTGATTAGGTGGTTGTACGCCAGCTAACAATCTTCCTAAAGTTGATTTACCGGCACCTGATGGACCGACAATTGCCAATTTAGTTCCGGGTTCAATCATGAAAGAGATATCTTTTAAGACATCCTTTCCACTTCTATATCCGTAACGAACTTTTTCTCCAGCAATATCTTTTCCAGCGGGTGAACCATCACGAATTTCTCGATCCTCTACTTCGTGAATGCCCAGCAAGCGAGAGAGCGATGCTTTTCCAGTTTGCAACTCATCAATCCACCACAACATCGCCTCTATAGGACCGGCCAGCATTTGGGCATAGAGAATTCCAGCGGTGATTGTTGCGATTGATGCCATGTCGCGGTTATAAAAGTATGCGCCCATCATCAAAGCCGCAGACACTGGCAGGATGTAGTTGATTTCAACTACTGGAAACCATCGAGAGCGCAATCTCAATGTGTAACGCTCCCACTCAACCCACCGACTGATGGATGCATCGGTGCGATTTGTACGTTGCTCTCCAAGCCTAAGCGCATCAATAGTGCGTCCTGATTCTGCGGTTTCTACAAGTACCGAGTTAACGATCGCGTATGAAGAGGACTCAACGCGATAAGCCTGAGGGGAACGGCGCAGATACCAGCGTGTAGCAGCGAAAACAAAGGGAATTCCGATGAAAACTGCGGCCAGAAATAGCGGTGCGGTAAGGGCAATAGCGGTAGATATTCCGAAAATTGATACTAGGCAGATTGTTATAACTGGAACCGCGTCGCGGACCGCCCAGGTTATGTGATCGATATCAGTAGTGGTTCTGGTCAACAGTTCGCCCGCACCAGCTCGCTCTACAACATTCGGTGGAAGCTCAACTACTCG
>JBEDAQ010000072.1:0-4671 GCA_041177685.1 Actinomycetota bacterium
GAAGGTAGGTCAACTTCACACCTTCACGTGACTCAAAACTAGATTTTGCCTTCTCGCGCAATCTAGCGATCTTTGTAATATCGACTTCAATAACAGTTGTTAACTGCGCGCTGACTTGAAGAGATTCCAACATTCGAGCCGCAATAACCTTGCGCAATCTCGACATTGTTACCGTTGTGCCACGCAATGGTGAAACCGCGACTGGAGCTGGAGCCTTTGCGATTGAAGGTGCGGCGGCGGCAGGTGTAGAGGCAGCTAAAGCAGGTTTGGATACCGCTGCTAAGACATCTTCTTTTCTGATTCTTCCGCCGACACCTGTTCCTTTTACATTTGCCAGATTGACACCATTCTCTGCAGCGAGTTTTCGCACAATTGGTGTTACGTAAGCATCATCAAGCACGCCGGCTGCAACAGCAGGCTTTACAACCGGAGCAGCTGCCTGTGGAATTAAAGGCGGAGGAGTAGTAGGCGGAGCAGGTACTGGTTTTGGTGCTGCAGCAACAGGTGCGGCTGGAGCAGCTGGTGCTGCTGGAGCTGGTGTTGCAGGAGCTGCACCGGATGCGCCAATACTTGCTAAGCGGGTGCCAACTGCCACGGTTGAATCAACAGAAACCTCAATTGATAGAAGAACTCCGGAGGCAGGTGATGGAATCTCAGTATCAACCTTGTCTGTTGAAACCTCGAGAAGTGGTTCATCAACCGCAACATTGTCACCAACATTTTTTAACCAACGTGTGACCGTTCCTTCCGTCACCGATTCACCTAGAGCTGGCATGACAACTGGTGTTGCTGCGCCACTAACTGTTGGTGTTGGTGTTGGCGCAGGCGCAGCAGCTGGTGCGGGAGCAGGGGCTGGAGTAGAAACAGTTGGAGCTGGTGCAGGAGTCGAAACAGGAGTAGCAGGAGCGGAGGTTTGAGATGCACCATCGGCAATGATTGCTAACTCTGCACCGACCGGTGCAACGCTATCTACCGGTACAACAATCTTTTGCAAGATTCCTGCCGCAGGTGATGGAATCTCGGTATCAACTTTGTCAGTAGAAACCTCTAGCAGCGGTTCATCTAGAGCGACCTGATCGCCCTCTGACTTGAGCCAACGAGTTACAGTGCCTTCAGTTACGCTCTCACCAAGAGCCGGCATCTTCACCGAGAAACTCATTTTGTTAACTCCATTCTTTGCCAGGAACCGCAGAACCTAATTGCATTTCTTAAGCCACTAACTTTATCCATGTGCATGAAGCGGCTTTCCAGCCAAGGCCAAGTGAGCCTCACCCATAGCCTCGGAAAGGGTTGGATGGGCATGAATTAATGGCGCAACATCACTTGCCTCTGCCTGCCAGTTGAAAATCAATTGCGCCTCTGCAAGGAGTTCGCCCACACGAGAGCCAACCATATGAATGCCGAGAACTGGACCGTTTTTCTGTCCCACCAATTTGATTGAACCAGCGGTTTTTAATATCTGCGCCTTGCCATTTCCGGCAAGATCATAATTAAGTTCAACCACTTCATATCCCTTGGCTTTTGCAGCAGCGGTAGTCAAACCAACTGATGCTACCTCTGGTTCTGAGTAGGTAACACGTGGGACTCCGTCATAGTTGATTGCTCGCGGATTTAGGCCGGCAATCTCTTCAGCCACCAAAATTCCTTCCCCAAAACCAACATGAGCTAATTGCAGAGTGGGAATCAGATCGCCAACTGCCCAAATTCCCGGGATGTTGGTGCGGCACTTCTCATCAACCAAGATGTAGCCACGATCCATTTTGATGCCTTGCTCTTCATAACCTAATCCTTGAGAAACCGGCCCACGCCCAACCGCGACCAGTAGAAGTTCAGCATCAAAACTCTTGCCATCTTCAAGAGTTACTGTAACTCCCTTAGCATTTTTGGTTGCACTCTTGAACTTGGTGCCCAATTCAAAATTAATTCCACGCTTGCGGAATGCCCGCTCTAATTGTTTGCTGGAGGATTCATCTTCCAGCGCTACTAAGTGAGGCAGCGCTTCTATGATTGTTACCTCAGCTCCAAATGATTTCCAGACAGAGGCAAATTCACAGCCAATAACGCCACCACCCAGAACAATGACTGATTTAGGAACATGGGTCATGTGCATCGCGTGATCGCTGGTTACGATTGCCTTTCCATCTACCTCCAAACCTGGAAGTGATTTGGCATAGGAACCAGTTGCCAGAACAACATTCTTTCCGGTGTAGCGCTGGCCATTTACCTCAACAGTGTCGCGGGAAACCAATTTTCCAGAACCCTCGACATAAGTGATGTTTCGAGATTTAACTAGACCTTGCAAACCTTTATGTAGTTTGGAGATGACGCCATCTTTATAAGCATTAACTGCAACCATATCCATGGAATGGAACTCGGCTTTAACACCAAACTCAGAGGAGTGGCGAGCACTGTCAGCAACCTCTCCGGCATGAAGCAGCGCCTTGGTAGGAATGCAGCCACGATGTAGACAGGTTCCGCCTAGTTTGTCCTTTTCAATAAGCACAACCTGTAAACCAAGTTGAGCTGCTCGAAGGGCGCAGGCGTAACCGCCACTGCCGCCACCCAGGATCACCAAGTCGAAATTAGCCACAGGAACCTCACACTCTTCTATTGCTTCTAACTACTGTCCTATCCTGCCAGCATCAACGACCTGCCGCGGACTCCGCAAGGGCCACGAGAGTGCGAAGTGCGACACCTGTGCCACCTACGGGGGTATAGCCGTGAGGCTTTCCATCGTTATAGGCCGGACCGGCGATATCTAAATGAAGCCAAGGAAGCTCGGGAGCCACAAACTCTTTCAAGAATAGCCCTGCAACCAACATGCCACCCATGCGATCTCCGATGTTGGCAATATCGGCAACAGGGGAGTCGAGGGAGGCGCGCAACTCTTCAGGTAACGGCATCGGCCAGAACTGTTCACCTGTCGCATCTGCAATCTGCATGAAGTGTTCGGAAAACTCTGGATTGTTGGTCATTACCGCACTTGTTCTAGTTCCTAATGCAACAACCTGCGCACCAGTTAATGTTGC
Source organism: Actinomycetota bacterium (assembly GCA_041177685.1). GTDB lineage: Bacteria > Actinomycetota > Actinomycetes > Nanopelagicales > Nanopelagicaceae > MAG-120802. The sequence continues at coordinate 3,030 of JBEDAQ010000072.1, forward strand.
GACATCAATTAAGCCATCTAACCCACCAGCTTTTGCACCAATCTCAGCAGCTTTCATCATTGCATCAGCAAGTACTAATCGTCCCTCTGCATCTGGGTTCAAAACCTCAACGGTTTTTCCACCATAGATGGTGATGATGTCGCTAGGTCTAGTTGCGGTATCGCTAACCATGTTTTCTGCTAACGGCGCCCACGCATCTATAGCCACCGGAAGATTCAATTCAGCAATAGCCAAAATTGCAGCGGATACAGCAGCGGCTCCGCTCATATCTGATTTCATCGCCTCCATACCTTGCGCTGGTTTCAAAGCAAGACCGCCGGTATCAAAGGTGATTCCTTTTCCTACCAACGCATAACGGGTGAGTTTCTTCCCAGACTTCTTAGGAGTGTAGGAGAGATGCAATAAGCGTGGTTTATTGGCCGATCCCTGACCGACGCCGATGATTCCGCCATAGCCAAGTTTGCGTAATTGATCATCTTTGAGAATCTCAACTTTTACATTGCTACCAGCACTTAACTTCTTAAAGCGCTGACAAAAAGAATCTGGAGTCAAGTGACTAGGTGGGGTATTAATTAGGTCGCGAACAATATGGGTGTACTTTGCAATTACCTCGGCACGTTTTAGAGAGTTTGAATACTCTGATTTCTTTGCGTTCTTGCTATGAATGTTAATTTTCTTTAGCGCTGGTTTGCGATCGATTTTTGAAGTACCGCGAAATTCATCAAATTCATAAGCGCCAAGTAGAGCACCTTCTGCAACCGCAGAAAACTCAGAAATTGATTTAGCTGGAAGAGCAAAAGTTGCGCTGTTGTGACCAGATAGGGCGCGGGCGGCAGCGCCGGCTGCCCGACGTAGAGTTTCATGCGCATAGTTCTTTTGGGTTTGACCCAAACCGGTTAAAACGACAAGTTTTGTGGCGCTGCCGGGAAGTTTGATTACTTCATCAGCAGCAGCGGTAGCCCCTAGATCATCTAGCGCTTCAATAACAGGAGCGGCGTCAAAGGTTAGGTCTCCGGTTTCGAGAGAGAACTTCTTACTTTTCTTATCCCTTGCAAATCCGATCACTAAAACATCGCTTATCGCTGAGCTATCTGTCGCATTAATTGATGGCATTGGGCTAGGTTATTGGAGTGAGTCAATATTCGCCATTACATGAGTTTCATAAGAGCGCGGGAGCAAAACTGGCCGATTTCGGTGGCTGGGAGATGCCTATTGAATACCCTGCGGCAAATGGCGGGGGAGTACTGAATGAACATCAGGCGGTTCGACAGGCGGTCGGGATATTTGATGTCTCCCATCTCGGCAAAGTTACGGTGCAGGGAGAGGGCGCCCTATCCTTCCTAAACTCAGTTTTGACCAATGATTTGAGTCGATTGAAAGATGGTCAAGCGCAATACAACTTAATCTGCGACCCAAATACCGGTGGCGTAATTGATGACTTGATTGCATACCGTTTTTCAGAGCGAGAGATTTTTTTGATCCCAAACGCAGCCAACACCGCAGAGGTCGTAAAACAATTAAACATGGCAAAACCCGCCGGGATTGAGATTAGTGATAGGCATAAAGATTTTTCTGTATTGGCTTTGCAAGGCCCAAAATCCAATGAGGTTTTGAAAGATCTTGGAATTGCTAACGATTTGGA
>JBEDAQ010000073.1:0-11179 GCA_041177685.1 Actinomycetota bacterium
GACATTGAGATTCAAGCAAGAGAGGTTTTGCGTATGCGCGAACTTCTCGAAGAGATGCTTTCCAAGCACTCCAAGAAGTCGAAAGAGGAGATTGGAAAAGATATTGAGCGCGACAAGATTCTTACCGCAGCGGAAGCTGTTGAGTATGGCCTTGTCGACCAGATCCTTGCCTCACGTAAAGCTTCAGCCAAGAAATAGTTAATTACTCTCAGGGCGAACATGTTTCGCCCACATGGTTGATGCATGGCGATTTACGATATGTGCCTTCCCTAAAGAAAGTAGGCGTTCAGTGACTCGCATCGGTGAAAGCGGCGATCTTCTCAAGTGTTCCTTCTGCGGCAAGACCCAGAAGCAGGTCAAGAAGTTAATTGCCGGACCGGGCGTCTATATCTGCGATGAATGTATCGATCTCTGTAATGAAATCATCGAGGATGAATTATCTGAAGCCTCGTCCGAAGGCTTTAAGGAGCTACCCAAGCCTCAAGAAATTTACGACTTCCTAGATCAATATGTAATTGGTCAGGATCGTGCGAAGAAATCTCTTTCTGTCGCGGTGTACAACCATTACAAGCGCATTAAAGCTGGCGATCGTCACCGCGAAGATGGTGTCGAACTTTCCAAGAGCAACATCCTTTTATTGGGACCAACTGGTTGCGGAAAAACACTTCTCGCCCAAACCCTAGCCAGAATGCTTAATGTTCCATTTGCTATCGCAGATGCAACTGCACTCACCGAAGCTGGTTATGTTGGTGAAGATGTCGAAAACATTCTTTTGAAGTTGATTCAAGCCGCTGACTTTGATGTAAAGAAAGCAGAACAGGGAATCATCTACATCGATGAAATCGATAAGGTGGCACGCAAGAGCGAAAACCCATCGATTACCCGAGATGTTTCTGGCGAAGGTGTACAGCAAGCCTTGCTAAAGATTCTTGAAGGAACCACAGCATCAGTTCCTCCACAAGGTGGACGCAAGCACCCTCACCAAGAGTTCATTCAAATCGATACCTCTAATGTCTTGTTTATCGTCGGCGGAGCATTTGCTGGTTTAGAGAAAATTATCGAAGGCCGTAAAGGCAAAGCTGGTGTTGGTTTCAATGCAACTCTGCAGAGTGAAAAAGATAAGCAAACCAATGATCCATTTGCAGATGTAATGCCAGAGGATTTATTGAAGTTTGGCATGATTCCAGAGTTCATTGGCCGCTTGCCAATTGTTACCTCGGTGGAGAATTTAGACCGAGCAGCATTGTTACAGATTCTTACTGAGCCAAAAAATGCTTTAGTGCGTCAATATCAACACCTGTTTGAGATGGATGAGGTTGAGTTCGAGATTACTCACGAGGCCCTTGAGATAATTGCAGATCAGGCGATTGCTCGTGGCACTGGTGCTCGTGGCTTACGTGCCATCATGGAAGAGATTTTGTTGCCTGTTATGTATGAAGTGCCAAGTAAGAAGGAAATCGGAAAAGTGATTGTTACCCCTGAGGTAATACTTTCCAAAGTGGCACCTACATATGTTGAGCGCGGCCCCAACAGCGTAAAGCGATCCAACAAACGTGGGGAAGAGAAGACCGCTTAACACTCGGTAGTATCACGCCTTATGTCAGAGCTACCCGCGCAATTTTCGCCTAGCGATATCGAGGGTCCGCTCTACCAAAAATGGATTGATGCCGGTTATTTCACAGCAGACTCAAAATCAGATAAGCCGCCGTTCTGCATTGTTATCCCGCCACCAAATGTCACCGGTAGTTTGCATATCGGTCATGCGCTAGATCACTCGATTCAGGATCTTTTGACCCGCATGAAACGGATGAAGGGTTTTGAAACCTTATGGCTTCCGGGAATGGATCACGCTGGTATTGCGACACAAAATGTTGTTGAGAAGCAATTAGCAGCGCAAGGTAAATCCCGACATGATTTAGGTCGCGAAGAGTTTGTAAAAAAGGTTTGGGCTTGGAAAGCAGAATCTGGCGGAGCGATTCTGGGACAGATGAAACGTTTGGGCGACAGCGTTGATTGGAACCGTGAACGCTTCACAATGGATGAGGGGTTATCTCAGGCCGTCCTTACTATTTTTAAGAGACTTTACGATGCAGGTTTGATCTATCGCGCCGAAAAGATAATTAATTGGTGTCCACGTTGTTTAACCGCTTTGTCAGATATTGAGGTTGACCACAGCGATGATGCTGGCGAGTTTGTCCAAGTTCGTTACGGTGATGACGAGATTGGAATCACGGTTGCAACCACTCGTCCAGAAACCATGTTGGGAGATGGTGCTGTCGCGGTTCACCCAGATGATGAGCGTTACAAGCACTTAATCGGCAAGAAGGTTCTTCTTCCTCTAGTAGATCGCATGATCCCGATAATTGCAGACGAGCTTGTCGAGCCAGAGTTTGGAACCGGCGCCGTTAAAGTAACCGCGGCCCATGATCCAAATGACTTTGAAATGGGAATGCGCCATAACGTTCCATTAATTGTGATTATGAATGAGCATGGCGTGATGTCAGGAACCGGCACCGAGTTTGATGGCATGGATCGCTTTGATGCGCGTAAAGCGGTAGTAGAAAAATTACGCAGTATGGGTCGAGTTGTTTCCGAAAAACGACCATACATACATGCGGTAGGACATTGTTCTCGTTGCGACACCACGGTAGAGCCCAGACTTTCTAAGCAATGGTTTGTAAAAGTTGCGCCTCTTGCCAAGGCGGCCGGTGATGCGGTCCGTGATGGCAAGGTAAAGATTGATCCGGTTTCTATGGAGCCGCGTTACTTTGAGTGGGTAGATAACATGCATGATTGGTGCATCTCGCGACAATTGTGGTGGGGTCATCGAATTCCAGTTTGGTACGGTCCACATGGCGAGGTAGTTGTTGTTGGTCCCGGTGAAGAAGCTCCTGCTGGCTACAACCAAGATCCCGATGTTTTAGATACCTGGTTTTCCTCAGCCCTTTGGCCATTTTCAACTTTAGGTTGGCCCAACAACAGCGATGATTTAAAGAAGTTTTATCCAACCAGTGTTCTAGTTACTGGATATGACATTTTATTTTTCTGGGTAGTGCGCATGATGCTATTTGGTTTGTTTGCGATGGATGGAGTACCTCCATTTAAGGTCATCGCATTACATGGACTTGTGCGTGACAAGCATGGCAAGAAGATGAGCAAGTCTCGTGGCAACACAGTTGATCCACTTGAGTTCATGGATAAATATGGCTCTGATGCGCTGCGTTTTACTTTAGCTAGAGGTGCAAATCCAGGTACTGATCAAGCTTTAGCGGAGGAGTGGATCGCTGGATCCAGAAACTTCGCCACAAAGGTATGGAATGCATCTCGATTCGCGATGATGAATGGAGCTACAGTCGCGGGGCCGCTACCTGACAGATCAGAGTTAAACCACATCGATAGATGGATCCTCTCCAGAGTTGATGAAACTATTGCAAATACCGATCGCCTATTTGAGAGTTTTGAGTTTGCTAAGGGATGCGAAGAGATTTATCACTTTGCATGGGATGAGGTCTGTGACTGGTATCTAGAGTTAATCAAAGATTCCTTTGCAAAAGGTGGAGCTGAAGCAGAAAAAACCCGCAGAGTCTTGGGTCATGTTCTAGATCAATTACTACGTTTGATGCATCCCACAATGCCATTCCTCTCAGAGGCACTTTGGTGTTCACTCACGGGAGGCGAATCACTTGTGGTTGCCACTTGGCCAAAGCCGCAATCAACCGCATCCGATGCTGAGGCCATTGCTGTTGTAGGCGATATGCAGAGGCTGATCACTGAGATCAGAAGATTTCGAAGTGAACAGGGCATCAAGACCTCCGCTCGTATTTCAGCAAAAATTGAAGGCATGCAAGGTGCGTTAGCCAATTACGAATCTTCTCTGCGATTTCTAGTGAAACTAGATGAACCTGCCACACAGTTCAACCCTTCAGCCAAGATTGAAGTTGGAGAGTTTGTAGTCCACTTTGATTTAACTGGAAGCATCGATGTTAAGGCAGAGCGCGCTCGTTTGACCAAAGATCTTGAGGCGATTAAGAAGGATCAAGCGACCGCAAAAGTTAAGTTAGAAAATGAAAACTTCATGGCAAAAGCTCCAATGGATGTTGTTAATACCATCCGCGAACGCATGGAGTTCTGTGAGGCAGAAATTAACCGCATTAATGCTTTACTCGCAGCACTGCCACAACAATGACATCACAGGATGATTTACAGCGTCTCGATGCTATTGAGAAAGCCTTATTGAATCGCTGGCCGGAAACCCGTATAGCTCCAACTTTAGATCGGATCGCAGCGCTAGCTGATGCGCTTGGTTCGCCGCAATTGTCCTATCCCACTATTCATATTGCTGGCACCAATGGAAAAACTACAACCACTCGGTTAATTGATTCATTGTGCTTTGAACTAGGAATGCGAACCGGACGCTTTACGAGTCCTCACTTAGAGAGTTTCCTGGAGCGCATTTCCATTAACGGTGAGCCAATTTCTCCAGAGGGGATGATCGCCACATATAACGACATCGCTTTGTACTTGGATCTAATCGACTCTCGCATGCCAAACAAACTTTCATTTTTTGAATCTATGTGTGCGCTGGCTTTTGTGGCCTTTGCTGAGTATCCAGTTGATGTTGGGATATTTGAGTGTGGCATGGGCGGCGAATGGGATTCCACCAACGTCATTAACGCAGCGGTTTCAGTTATAACACCAATCGGTTTTGATCATATGGAGTATTTAGGAGATACCTTAGAAAAAATTGCATTAACAAAATCAGGGATTATCAAACCTCACTCGTTCGCGGTTTTGGCAAGACAGGAGCCTGAGGTGGCCCCGATTCTGATGCATAAATGCGCAGATGTTGATGCAACTCCGTTGCGCGAAGGTATTGAGTATTCAGTGAAGAGCCGGGCCTTGGCTGTTGGCGGACAATTGATTTCAATCGCAGGTATCTATGGTGATTACGATGATTTGTTCCTGCCTTTACATGGAGCGCATCAAGCCTCCAATGCTGCGACCGCGTTAGCCGCCGCAGAGGCTTTTGCTGGTGAAATTAAATTGGATGAGGGTGTTGTTCGGGAGGCTTTTGCAAATGCCACTTCACCTGGAAGATGTGAAGTCATTATGCGCAATCCGACAGTAATTATTGATGCCGCGCATAATCCTCATGGTGCCGCTTCTTTGCGAAAGACAATTAAAGATGAGTTTGATTTCGAATCAATAATCGCGGTGATTGCTCCTATGGGAGATAAAGATGTCGATGGGATTTTTGAAGAGTTGGAAGATGTTGTCTCTCAAGTGATCGTCTCCCGTAACTCATCACATCGAGCAGCAGAATTAGGAGAGCTACTTTCAAGAGCACAGCAGGTTTTCGGAGCATCACGGGTAGTTGCCATCGAATCCCTACCTGATGGAATTGCTACCGCTATTGAACAAGCTAAATTAGAGAACGCTGTGAATGAATTGAATGCAGCGGTTTTGATTGCAGGTTCAGTTGTTACTGCGGGAGAATCACGGGGCATCATTCGACGAATGAGGGAAAAAAAGTAATGAAGATGTTGGCACGAAGTGTTTTGATTATGGAGATTTTTCTAATTGGTTTCGCTGTTCTGGTTGCAAAAGATTTAACCTCAACCAATTTAAGTCCAGCTGCATTTTGGTCAGCAGGCATAATCGCATTTTGCGCATTAATCGCCTCTGGTACCTTGAAATCGAAATTAGGTTGGACACTTGGCTGGATTACTCAATTCGCCTTGATCGGCTACGGGTTTTTTGTTTTTACGATGTTCTTCCTGGGCGCTTTATTTATGGGGCTCTGGGTGGCCGCCATAGTTCTAGGGCGAAAGGGTGAGGCCGCCAGGGCCGCATTTAGCGAGAGAGAGAAAACGCAATAGACTGCCCCCGTGGCTAATTCAACTTCCTCATCCAGTACTTCGGTACAGCGCACTCTTATTTTGGTTAAACCTGATGGCGTGCGACGTGGTTTAGTTGGCGAAGTTATCTCTAGAGTTGAGCGAAAGGGATACAAAATATCTGCATTACGAATGCTGCAAGCTGATCGCAATACTTTGGCAGCGCATTACGCAGAACATGAAGGAAAACCTTTTTATGAACCACTCATGGAGTTCATGCTCTCTGGTCCAATCGTTGCGATGATTGCAGAGGGAGAGCGAGTTATCGAAGGCTTTAGATCTTTAGCTGGTACGACAGACCCAACAACTGCTGCACCAGGATCCATCCGCGGTGACTTGGCTAGAGATCAAGGTACAAAGGTTGTTCAAAACATCGTCCACGGATCTGACTCTCCAGAATCCGCGGAACGTGAGATAAAGATTTTCTTCCCCAACCTGTAAGGAGCAAACACAATGGCAAATCAAATTAACCGTTGGACCTTTCTAGGTCGCGATATGGCGATTGATCTAGGTACTGCAAATACTTTGGTCTACGTGCGCGGCAAAGGAATTGTTCTAAATGAGCCAAGCGTGGTTGCGGTAAATCAAGACACAGGCGCGGTTTTGGCTGTAGGTACTGAAGCAAAGAAAATGATTGGCCGTACCCCGGGAAGCATTGTTGCAATTCGCCCACTTAAAGATGGTGTTATTGCAGACTTTGACACAACAGCATTAATGATTAAGTACTTTATTCGCCAGGTTCACAAACGCACCTACCTCGCCAAGCCACGCATCGTTATCTGCGTGCCATCAGGTATTACCGGAGTTGAGCAGAGAGCGGTAAAAGATGCTGGCTACGAAGCCGGCGCACGTAAGGTTTACATTATTGAAGAGCCAATGGCCGCGGCAATCGGAGCTGGCTTACCAATTCACGAACCAACCGGCAATATGGTGGTTGATATTGGTGGCGGTACTACTGAGGTTGCAGTTATTTCTCTAGGTGGAATTGTTTCAGCACTTTCCATCCGTGTCGGTGGAGATGAGCTGGATCAGGCAATTATCAATTGGGTAAAGAAAGAGTTTTCTCTAATGCTTGGTGAGCGCACCGCAGAAGAAATCAAGATGGCGATTGGCTCTGCATACCCACTTCGTGATGAGCCAGATGCAGAGATTCGCGGTCGCGATCTCGCTACCGGATTGCCAAAGACCATTGTGGTTTCCTCTGAAGATATTAGAAAAGCTTTGGAAGAACCGGTTAACGCAATTGTTAATGCGGTTAAGAACACCCTAGATAAGACTCCACCAGAGTTGGCAGCGGATCTCATGGATCGCGGCATCGTACTAACTGGTGGCGGTGCATTATTGAAAGGTCTTGATGAGAGATTGCGTCACGAAACCAACATGCCAATCCATATTGCAGAGCGACCTCTGAATGCGGTTGTTGAGGGATCAGGCAAGTGTGTTGAAGAGTTTGAAGCGTTAGAAAAAGTTTTAATCTCCGAACCACGACGCTAGGTAGCTCATGGCGGCTAGAGGTTCAAATCGCACGCGACTTCTTTGGATTTCGCTTTTGGTTACCTCTTTATTCTTAATAACCTTAGATCTACGTGGCGTTAGCATAATAACCTCCATCCGCTCTGGCGTTCAGGTTGTTTTGGCTCCTTTTCAAAAAGCAGGTAGCTCAATAGTTTCACCGCTAGGTAATCTCTTTGATGACATTACAAGTTTGGGACGAACTCAATCTAAAATCGATGCCTTAAGAGAAGAAAATGAACAACTGAAATCACAATTAATTCTCAATGAAAATGTGGTTGGTGAGCTAGAGCAGTTAAAGGGAGTGCTTGCTTTAGCAGGGCAAGCAAGATTTAAAGTAGTACCGGCCCGAGTAATTACCCGAGGGGGAACAGCAACCTTCGGTGAAACGATAGTGATTGATAAAGGTTCCAGCGCTGGAATCAAGCGTGATATGACGGTAATTGCGACGAGTGGATTGGTAGGGGTTGTTAAGTCAACAACCACTAATTCTTCGGTGATCTTGCTTATGAGCGACCCATCATTTCGAGTGGGAGTTAGAGTAGCTGGCACACAAGACATGGGTATTTTGAGTGGCGGGGGAGACAACCGCTTTACGATTCAAATGCTCAGCGCAACGGGACAAATTAAGGTGGGGGATGTTCTCTTGTCACGAGGTAGCTCTGGCGATCGTCCCTTTGTTCCCGGAGTTCCAGTTGGCAAAGTTTCATTTGTCGAAAGTTCAGCTGGCCAATTAACCAAACAGGGATTGGTTGAAGGCTTTGTTGATTTAGATGGTTTGGGAGTGGTGAGTGTTGTTTTGGATGCAGTTGCCGGAGATCCTGGAGAAGCATTAGTTCCACGCGCACCAAAGCCTGCGCCAACAGTCACAGTTTTTGTAACGCCCGAACCAACTCCCTCGGAGTAAACGCATGACAATCAATAGAGTTCCAGGAATTGTTGCGGTATTCAGCCTGATGTTTCTACTTCAGGAAGCTTTGATAAATCGTGTGACATTTTTTATTGGTGGATTTTCCTTATACCTAGCGTTTTTTATTGTGTGGGTTATGCAAGAGGAGAGAGGCTCGGCAGTTGCGACCGGTTTCATCGCTGGATTCATAGCCGATTTGTCTCCTACCTTAGAAGCGCCATTTGGTCTATGGAGTTTTGTTTTCACAGTCGTTGCTTATCTAATCGCCAATAACGTTAGAAGTGCATTAGATTCAGATTTAAGTCCAGTAACAATAAGTTTGGTGGCAGTTTTTGGCAGCGTTACAGCTTCGGTAATGTTTTTGATTTCAGGAGCAATTCTTGGTCAAGAGGTTGGTTCCGCAAGTTACGTTCTCAAAGAATTGCTGGGTAATGCTTTGTGGACACTTTTGCTCTCGCCTATTTATGCACCCATTTCAATCAAGCTCTATCGGGCAACCTTGACTGCAAGGAATCGCTAGATGAGAGATCGTTCGGCGCTCAGTTTGCTTGTTGTGCAGATTCTTGTAGTCTCTTTGATGTTGGCTTTGTTTGGTCGACTTTATTATCTTCAAGTTGCTGATGGACCGCGATATCAGCAGGCGGCGCTAGATATTCAAAGTCGCGACATAGTTACCCCGGCATTAAGGGGGTTGATTGTAGATAATGAGGGAAATCTACTTGCCACAAATAAAGCTGGCTTGATGGTGACCGCCGATCGTTCCGTTTTAGATAAATTAGAGGACAAAGGTAAATCGGTCTTAACGCGGGTTTCTACGGTTTTGAAGTTGAATTATGAGGATGTTTATCTAAGGACTCGTCTCTGTCCTGAGCTTCCAAAAGATCAACGAAACGGTTGCTGGAATGGTAATCGTTATCAACCTATTCCAGTCACCAAGGAAGCGAGTGAGAATCAAGTATTAACTATCTTGGAGCAATCAGATTTGTTTCCAGGAATTGATGCCCAACCTGTCTCTATTCGTTACTACCCTTCTTTGGCAGGTGAACGCGCTACTCACGTTTTAGGCTATGTAGGTCCAATAACGGAAGCTGATTTGAATAATGATAAAGGGATTCGTTATTACCGTAATGAATTCAAAGGTAAAGCGGGGTTGGAGTCGGTCTACGATCGTTTCTTGCGTGGAACTGCTGGAGTCAAGACAGTTATTGTTGATCGCAAAGAAGCGGTAACTCAAGAGTCACGTAACACACCATCCATCCCTGGCAATCATCTAATTGTTCACATAAACGCAAAGTTGCAGGCTGTAGTGGAACAAGAATTAAAGAGTTCCGTATTAAGGGCAAAGGCCTCTGGCCGACGTGCAGATGCTGGAGCCGCGATTGTTCTAGATGTTAAGACCGGCGGTGTTTTAGCAATGGCTTCCTATCCAGATTATGATTTAAACATCTGGGAGAATGGAATTACTGTAAAGCAGGCAAAGGAGCTTTACAGCGCACAATCTGGCGTTCCAGCACTTTCCCGGGCGATACAAGGTGGCTTTGCACCTGCTTCAACCTTCAAAGTTATTTCTTTGTCAGCAGCGGTCGATGCTGGTTACAACTTGAAGTCCAGGTATAACTGTCCCGCAGAGGTTCAAATCGGTACCCGTGCATTTAAGAACTTTGATAGCAAAGCGGCTGGCTTAATAGATATGACAAAAGCCATGGCTATCTCCTGTGACTCAATTTGGTATCAGATTGCCTACGATGAGTGGGTACGAGATGGCGGTTTAAGACCCAAGGCCAATCCCAATGATTATTTCTTCAAGGCAGCGGCTGGTTTTGGCGTTGGAAAACGCACTGGAATTGATCTGCCATCAGAGATTAGCGGCAGACTTCCTAATCGAGAGTGGAAGTTAAGTTGGTATGAACAAAACAAAGATTTCTACTGCAACTATGAGAAGCGGGCAAAGAAATCACAGCTAACAACCTATTTAATTGAGATTGCCAAAGAGAACTGTCTAGATGGTGACAAGGTTCGCGCTGGTGACATGGTGAATTTCTCAATCGGGCAGGGCGACACATTAATGACACCGCTACAGATGGCGGTCATGTATGCAGCGATTGCTAGAGATGGTCGCTTGGTAGTTCCACAAGTCGCTAAAGCAATAGTTCAACCAAATGGGAAAGTAGTAAAGAGTTTTGCACCTAAATACTCTGGAGAGCTGCCAATTAATAAATCGACCTTGAAGTTTTTACAGAACTCACTCCGAGCGGTTGTTACCTCAGGAACTGCGACCGGTGCCTTTGCTGGTTTAGGGGTAGAGGTAAGTGGAAAGACCGGTACCGGTCAGGTATTTGGCAGAAACTTGGATGGTTCTGCCAAAGATGACACCTCATGGTTTGCCTCTTATGCGCCAAGCAAGGACCCTCAATATGCTGTTGTGATGATGGTTAGCCAAGGCGGCTTTGGCGCCAGCACTAGCGGTGTTGGTGTTAGAAGAATTTATGAGCACATCTATGGCACAAATGGAAAGAAAGCAATCTTTCCAAATGGAATTCCGACCCGATTGCCATATATAGATTCATCAAAGGGAGAGATCTCATAGCCATGGCAACTAATCTGAATATTGGTCACAGAGGAAAAGAGAGTAAAGCTTTCTTTGCTGGTTCTGATCGAGTGCTAAATATCTCAGTACTTCTTCTTTTGCTAATGGGAATTATTTTGGTCTACGCCGCTACGCGGGATTGGTTTGCTTCAAATGGTTTGGATCCGGAGTACTACTTAAAAAGACAGCTAATCAATGTGATTATCGGTATCGCATTGGCCTATGGAACTACTCTGATTGATTACCGACTATTAAGGGCCTACACCCCTGTGG
>JBEDAQ010000074.1:0-7762 GCA_041177685.1 Actinomycetota bacterium
TTTACAACCACAGTCTCTGCAGGGATTGATCTAATAATCCCTTCTGCCGCTTCACGAACCAAAGGATGAACAATTCCCTCTAATTTTTTGAGTAACTCTGGCTCTGTGAAAACTAATCCCGCTAATTTGGCTCTATCAATCTCGCCTGCAGTTAATATCTCATCACCAAAAGCGGCTAAAACCTGGTCGTAACCTGGCGAACCTCTTTCAATGACGGTTCGTGCCAATTCATCAGAATCAATAATTACCGCCCCAAGTTCTTGCAGAATTTCTCCAACCGAACTTTTGCCGGAGCCAATTCCACCCGTGACCGCTACTTTCAGCACAACTTAAAGCCTACCTATAAAAAGAAAACTGGGCCCCGGTAAACCGAGGCCCAGAATTTTTCGACTGAGTTTTTACTCTGCAGTTTCAGGCTGTGCTGCAGCAGCAGCTGCATCGGCGGCTTGAGCCTCTGCCTTCTGCTTCTTATGCGCTATGAAACGTGCTTGAGCTTCCGCGTACTGACGCTCCCACTCTTCACGTTGTGCTTCATACCCTGGCTTCCACTCCTGAGTTTCAGGATCAAAACCTTCCGGATAGATGAAGTTGCCTTTTTCATCGTAGCGCGCTGGCATGCCGTATTGAGTCGGATCAAATGCTTCGACCTCAACATCATGTCCCTCATTAGCTTGCTTCAATGAAAGTGAGATGCGGCGACGCTCTAGATCGATATCAATAATCTTTACAAACAACTGATCGCCAACTTGAACAACCTGCTCTGGAATCTCGACATGGCGCTCTGCCAACTCTGAGATGTGAACTAGGCCTTCAATGCCATCAAATACGCGAATAAATGCTCCGAATGGAACAAGCTTTGTAACCTCACCTGGCACCACTTGATTAATGGTGTGGGTGCGGGCAAATGCCTGCCATGGATCTTCTTGAGTTGCTTTAAGGGAAAGTGAAACACGCTCGCGTTCGAAATCCACCTCTAGAACCTCAACAGTTACCTCATCGCCAACCGCAACAACTTCACCTGGGTGATCGATGTGCTTCCATGACAATTCAGAGACATGCACGAGACCATCAACGCCACCAAGATCAACGAATGCGCCGAAGTTAACAATTGAGGAAACAACTCCGGTACGAACCTGACCCTTCTGCAACTGATTCAAGAAGGTGGTGCGGGATTCAGATTGTGTCTGCTCTAGATATGCACGGCGAGACAAAACTACGTTATTACGGTTCTTATCTAATTCGATGATGCGAGCTTCGACCTGCTTTCCAATGTATGGAGAGAGGTCACGAACGCGACGCATTTCGACAAGTGAAGCTGGAAGGAAGCCACGTAATCCGATATCAACAATCAGACCACCCTTAACTACCTCAATTACTGTTCCAACAACAACTTCATCACGCTCTTTCTTTCCTTCAATTTCGCCCCATGCCTTTTCATACTGGGCACGCTTCTTGGAAAGAATTAAACGTCCTTCTTTATCTTCCTTCTGTAGAACCAAAGCTTCTACGCGGTCGCCAACTTTGACCAATTCACTTGGATCTAGGTCGTGACGGATAGAGAGTTCGCGGGATGGAATTACACCTTCTGTTTTGTAACCAATATCTAGAAGGACTTCATCGCGATCAACCTGGACAACGACGCCAGATACTAAATCTCCATCGTTAAAGTTTTTTATTGTGCCTTCAATTGCGGCGAGAAAATCTTCTGCTGAACCAATATCGTTTAAAGAAATTTGAGTTGACAAGGTACTCCGTGGGGAATTTTTCTAGTAGGGCACGCTTAAGTTCCGACTCCGATTTCTTCAAATCTGGGTTCATCCTGCTAGGTCTGAGGATTTACAGGTCCTTCAAGCGCGGAGCGCAAGGCTACTTTCCTGAGGGCTTCAGGGTCAATTTGAGCCTCAATGGGCTGCGAGATCCCAGCTCTTACCAAAGCCAACGTTTACATCTAGCGGTGCTTTCAGAGGGTATGCGTTGCCCATCTCGCGACGCACCAACTGCTCCATAGATTGGTGCTCCCCTTCAGCTACCTCAAATATCAACTCATCATGCACCTGAAGCAGCAGGCGGGATTTCAATCCTTGCTGATAAATGGCATGTTCAACATTAAGCATCGCTACTTTAATTATGTCGGCCGCTGAACCCTGAATTGGTGCGTTTAGAGCCATGCGCTCTGCAATCTCGCGGCGTTGCCGATTTTCATGATTGAGATCCGGCAAATAGCGACGGCGACCCAAAATGGTCTCGGTGTAACCAAGCTCTCGAGCCTTGACCACAACCTGCTTTAAATAATCTTGAATCCCACCGAATCTTTCAAAGTACTTTGCCATCAATGCACTGGCATCGTTGGGTGAAATATCTAACTGCTGTGCCAAGCCAAATGATGACAATCCGTAGGCCAAGCCATAAGACATAGCCTTTATCTGTCGGCGCATGTCAGCATCAACGTCAGACACCTTCACATCAAATACCTGAGCTGCGACTGTAGAGTGCAGATCCTCTCCTGTGCGAAACGCCTCTAGTAACTCCTTGTCATCAGATAGATGCGCCATTATTCGCATCTCTATCTGACTGTAATCAGCGGTTAGAAGATCCACATAAGGTTTTTGAGCAACAAAACAATCTCTAATCTTGCGTCCCTCTTCAGTGCGAACCGGGATATTTTGCAGATTGGGTTCCGTTGAAGACAGTCGGCCCGTTGCGGTTGTAGTTTGCTGGAAAGTGCTATGAATTCTTTGATCACTAGCTATCGCCGAAAGTAAACCTTCTACTGTTGTCCGCAACTTCCCTACTTCGCGGACTCTAAGCAAAGCCTCCAAAACTGGGTGCTTGGTGGTTTCATAGAGCCACTCCAATGATTCCGCATCTGTACTAAAACCAGTTTTTATTCTCTTTGTTTTTGGCAGCTTCAACTCCTCAAACAATACGGTTTGCAACTGCTTCGGAGAGGCAACATTGAACTCATGGCCCACCGATTCATACGCAATTTTGATTGAGCCCTTCTCTTCAGATTCAAAGAAGTTATGAAGTTGCTTCAGCGCTGCGCTGTCGACCCCAATACCAACCGCTTCCATTTTCGCCAGCGCATGCATGGTCGGAATCTCTAAATCTTGATAGAGCTGCAAGGCATTGTGCTTTTCTAACTCTGCAGCAAGCACTTTCCAAAGCTGTTCCATATACGCCGGCGGTTCTGGATTCCACCCTTCCGAGAATAAATCGCTTTGGGAATCCTCAAACTCGACACCAAGATATCTGCGCAGAACTGATTCAAGATCTAAATCCCTCGCTCCAGGATTAAGCAGATAGGCAGCAATTTCAGTATCAATTGCAACTTTGGATAAGACCCCTTTGCGAATTAGCTCCTTAGCTCCGTGCACCATCCAACTGCTAAAAGCATTTACCGCGTCTGCCACCTCTTCGATTCGGGTAACAAAAACGATGCCCTCTGAAAAAGAAGCCGATATTGAACTCTCGGAGAACCTGGCTGGCACGACGTTTTTTGCCAATTTAAGTGCACTCAAAAAATCCTTCGCTCCAACCTCTTTAACCACAACTTTTTGGGTTGGGACTTCAACCACCTCTGATGTGGCATATAGAGTCTTTATCCTTTCCTTCAAGGCTTTAATCTCTAACTGATCAAATAACTTAGTGGTGTGCGCTTTATCAATTCCACTCCACTCCAGATCATTAAGGGGAATCGCCAAAGGCAGATCGTGGCGCAGTTGAGTTAACTCGCGATTTGTTATTACAGATGGCAGTGCAGTACGAAGCGCCTCTCCAGCTTTGCCAGGAACTTCATCTACCTTGGCAATCAACTCTTTCAGAGAGCCAAACTCCTGAATCCATTTGGTAGCGGTCTTCTCCCCGACCCCTGGGATAGAGGGAAGGTTGTCACTCGGATCTCCCCGCAACGCCGCAAAATCCGGGTACTGCTCTGGAGTCAAACCATATTTTTCAACTACCGCATCTGGCGTCATGCGTGCCAATTCAGTTACACCTTTTTTCGGATATAGAACAGTCACATCTTTCTTTACCAATTGGAAAGAGTCTCTATCCCCAGTGCAGATCAAAATCTCAGCATCCAGTGAAAACTTATCTACAAATGTTGCGATGATGTCATCAGCCTCATACCCCTCTAATTCAAAATGCGGGATTTGAAATGCATCGAGAAGTTCATTTATGAATGAGATTTGAGAGCGGAACTCATCAGGTGTGCTGGCGCGATTTGCTTTGTACTCAGGGAATTTCTCGGTTCTAAAGGTTTTCCGTGAGACATCAAAGGCGGTAGCGATATGGGTTGGTTTCTCATCTCTAATCAAGTTAATAATCATCGATGCAAAACCATAAATAGCATTGGTGTGTTGCCCGGTGGAGGTGGCAAAGTTTTCAACTGGTAGGGCATAAAAGGCGCGGTAGGCCAGAGAGTGGCCATCTAGTAGTAGCAACTTCGCCTTCTTCACCAGTAAATCCTAGAGATTGATGCCTACAATTACCCGCATGACAGACTTCATGCAGATCCTTAATGAACGTGGCCGTGGTGACCTCGATAAGAAAATGGGAATCGAAATCATCGAAGCCTCTCCG
The DNA here is from genome assembly GCA_041177685.1 of Actinomycetota bacterium. Taxonomy (GTDB): domain Bacteria; phylum Actinomycetota; class Actinomycetes; order Nanopelagicales; family Nanopelagicaceae; genus MAG-120802. Next base: position 4,585 of record JBEDAQ010000074.1, read on the forward strand.
GAGCGTCTCGTAGCGACGATGCCTGTAGAGGGAAATACCCAACCCTTTGGTTTGCTACACGGTGGTGCCAACGTAGTTTTGGCTGAAAGTTTGGGATCTGTTGGCACTCACTTGCATGCTGGACCCACAAGAAGAATTGTGGGTATTGAGATCAACGCCAGTCATCATAAATCTGCAACTTCCGGAGTAGTCACCGGAGTTGCAACAGCAGTAACCTTAGGCAAAACCTTATGCACTTATAACGTCGAAATCACAAATGACAAAGGTGAGAAAACCTGCACCGCAAGAATTACATGCTTAATTCTTGCAGATCGTTAACTAATCGAGTTCGTGTGCTCCGGTGCCAAGGTAAGCGGATTTAACGTGCGGATCATTTAATAGATCCTTGCCCTTTGCCTCTTTAGTGATTGAGCCAGTCTCAAGAACATAGGCTCGATCAGATCTAGATAGAGCTTGTTGCGCGTTCTGTTCAACCAAGAGGATGGTCACGCCGAGTTTGTTAATCTGAGTGATGATGCGGAAAATATTTGCAATCATCTGAGGCGCTAGACCCATTGACGGCTCATCGAGCAAGAGAACCTTCGGCTTTGCCATAAGAGCTCTACCGATAGCCAACATTTGCTGCTCTCCACCAGAAAGTGTTCCACCAGCTTGAGTCATACGTTCTTTCAATCTTGGGAAAAGCCCATAAACCATCTCGAGGTCTTCCTGCATCTCACTCTTTTTTGACTTCAAGTGATAAGTGCCCAACTCAAGGTTTTCTAAAACCGTTAGACCAGGAAAGATTCCGCGACCCTCTGGCGCTTGAGAGATTCCGAGATGTACTCGTTGGTGCGCCTTACGACTAAGGATGCTTTCGCCATCATATGTAATGCTTCCCGAAGTTGGATTTAGAATTCCAGATATGGTCTTCAGCAAAGTGGTCTTTCCAGCACCATTTGCGCCAATCAAAGAGACAATCTCTCCTTGATTAACTGTGAGCGAAATTCCCTTCAGCGCTTCAATCTTGCCGTAGGCAACCCTTAAATCTTTAATCTCAAGACGCATCTTCAGGCACTCCTAAATACGCTTCGATAACTCGTGGATCATCTTGAACCTTGCTAGGGACATCATCAGCAATCTTCTGTCCAAAATCCAAAACAACGACTCGGTCAGAGACCTTCATAACCAAAGACATGTCATGTTCGATTAGAAGGACGGTGTATCCAGCATCGCGAATCTTGCGGATAGTTGCTGCCAACTCAACCTTTTCCGAAGGATTAAAGCCCGCCGCTGGTTCATCCAGAAGGATTAGCTTTGGATTTGTTCCTAGAGCTCTGGCAATTTCAAGACGGCGCTGAACACCATAAGGCAGATTACGTGCCAAACGATCAGCGTACTCACCGATTCCGATGAAATCCAGAAGTTCCTGAGCGCGTGCTTTGTCTCGCTTCTCTTCTTTTCGAGAGATTGGCATGCCAAACAAACCGCTGAGCAACCCTGACTTCTTGTGGGTGTCAGTTGCCGTGACAACATTTTCAAGCGCTGTCATATCTCCCCACAGGCGAATATTCTGGAAGGTTCTAGCGATGCCGCGCTTAGTAATTTTATAGCGCTTGGTTCCGGTTAGAGATTTACCATCAAAGACGATATCGCCGGAGGTAATTTGATAAACACCAGTAATTACATTGAATACTGTTGTCTTGCCAGCGCCATTAGGTCCAATCAAACCTAGAATCTCGCCCGGCTTCACATCAAAGGTGACATCGTTTAGAGCGGTAACGCCGCCGAACTTCATGGTTACGTTCTTCAATGAGATAACAGAATTGGACATTACTGCACCTGCTTTGGAAGTGGCTTCTCACGTTTTTTGCGTGGGAGTAAACCATCAGGACGTAGGTTCATCATGATTACAAGCACTAAACCGAAAACCAATAGGCGGGCATCAGATAAGAAACGGATGCGATCAGGGAGATAACCCAAAATCACCGCTCCCAGGATTACGCCCCAGATATTTCCCATGCCACCGAAAACTACGCAGGCGAGAATCAGGATAGAAATCTGCAACGTAAAGTTATCCGGTGCGATAAATAAGGTTTTTGAGGCATAAAAAACACCCGCTGCTCCACCGACTGAAGCGCCAAGCACGAATGCCCAGACCTTGTATTTAAAGGTTGGAACACCCATCAATTCTGCAGCATCTTCATCCTGTCTGATGGACTCCCATGCGCGACCGGCACGACGTACCGATAATCTACGAACCATCCAGATTGCGAAGAGAATCAGTATTAATAGAGTCCAGTAATAGATGCGATGACTATCAAAACTGTATTCAATACCGAAAACCGCAGGCGGGGTTGGAATATTCAATATACCTTCGGAGCGACCCAGCGTTCCTAGATTGAGCGCCACAATACGTACGATTTCGCCAAAACCAAGAGTAATAATGGCCAGATAATCTCCACGTAGTTTTAACGCGGGCACTCCGAGAATAACACCAGAGAACATTGCCATCGCAATTCCAATTGGCAGGATCTCCCAGGTGTTCAAACTGGTGCGAGTCCCAAGAAGTCCCATGGTGTAAGCACCAATTGCAAAAAACGCTACATAGCCAAGATCTAGCAATCCGCTCTTTCCGATAACAATGTTTAGGCCGATAGCCATTAAAACAAACATAGCTACTGGATAAACCAAAACTGATTCGTAATCTGCAATTGGGGTGTTGAGGAATGTTCCACCAAAAAATGGCAAGGAGGCTGCTAACGCAATGAATCCCAATGCAATGAAGGTGCGCTCAATGCGGTTTGAGCGTTCCCAGATATCTGCGCCTTTATCTCGAAGATTTATCATCATGCCCTCGATTGCGTCATAGCTTCACCGAACAAACCATTCGGCCTTGTGTACAGTACTAAAACTAGGATTACGAAAACGGTGACCGCCTTCCATTGGGTACCAAGGAAGAATGAAGCGTAGGTTTCAAGGAGTCCCAAGACCAAACCTCCATAGAACGCACCCTTGATGTTTCCAATTCCACCCAAAATCGCGGCCGTAAATGCGGCGATACCCAACTCAAAACCAATGCTGAAACTGCTGTTTTCATACTTCAAAACATAGAAGAAACCAGCGGCACCGGTCATCAACCCACCAACCAAGAAGGTAATTGATACAACGCCATCGATATTGATTCCCATCAATTTGG
>JBEDAQ010000075.1:0-7561 GCA_041177685.1 Actinomycetota bacterium
GGGCCTGAATCCTTGTGGATTCGAGGCCCCGGGGCTTCCTTATCGTTGATTAACCGATGAAGCTCCAGGTGCCGAATCCATCGGCCTTGGCTGACTTGGTTGCAAAATAGTTGTAACCAAATGCAGGCATAAACCAATGACGATGAGTGCGTGTTGCATTCATCGCTGTTGAGATGGTTGTCGCCTGCTTCATAGTCCGGAAAGGGTAATGCATCGATCAATTGAGATGCAACTTAATTATTCTGATGGTTTTTTAAATTAAGCCTGCCTCAGCCAAAAAAGGGCTGGGTACTCCGTAGTAACTAATAACCAAGCTCTGCGCTGCACGGGTGACACCAACGTAAAACAGTCTGCGCTCCTCATCTAATGGCTGATTGCCCCAAGGCAGAACATCGGCACAAACCCCTGCTAAATACACCTTTTTCCACTCCAGACCCTTGGCCGCATGCAGCGTAGCGAGAGCTACTCCGGGCAGGGTTGGTGGATTGTTCTGTTCGGCGCGATCCTCGAGCTCGCGCAAGAATGCGCGCAGTGAGTTGGTACCTTCATTTTCTAACTCGCGAGCCAACTGCATAAAGGCACGGACAAATTCACTTTCGCCAAATGGTTTCATGGCATCACGTAAATCAGCCAACCAATCACCTTCAGAAAGAACTGACGCGCTACGGATTGCTTTGATGATCTCTTTTACCTCAACACGATTGAAGAATCTCTCAGCGCTGCGAATCTGATTTTCAATTCCCGCCTCCGAAAGAGTTTTCTCCAAGTTCTCAAGTTGAGAGTTGGTGCGGGTCAGAACTGCGATTTCATATGATGCAATCCCATTTGAAATATCCTGCTTGATTAACTCAGCTAACTCTTGCGCCTCTTGTTTCTCAGAGCTAAATGCGATCGCCTTTGGCTTTTCACCATGGGCATTAATTGGATCTAACTCGTGACCTAAATTGGCGTTGCGCAAAATGCTGTTGGCGGTATTTATGATTTCAGGGGTAGAGCGATAACCAGAGCTAAGTCTGATTACCTCAGCCTGCGGATACTTGTTTGTAAAGTTAAGTAAGAAGGCTGGGGTCGCTCCCGCAAAAGAGTAAATCGTCTGCGCTGGATCTCCTACTACGCAGATATCTTCACGTTGACCTAGCCAGAGATCAAGCAGACGTTGTTGCAAAGGAGAGACATCTTGGTACTCATCCACTGTGAAATAGCGGTACTGATCTCTAATTCGATCTCTAACTTCACGCTCTTCCTCCAACATTCCCACAGTAAGAAGAAGTACATCTTCAAAATCAATGGCCCGCTCTTGCTTCTTTAAAGATTCATAGGCCTCATAAACCCGAGCGATTTGAGTTGCATCAACCTTGTTATTTGAGATGCGAATCGGGCGGTCATAATCATCAACGGCCTTGATGTACTCATCCGGTGCCAGTCCAATCACTTTGGCCCACTCGATCTCACCGGCAACATCTCGCAGTACCGTGTTGCTTTTTGTGGCGCTGATGTTGGCCCGGGTAATTGCCTCGCCAAGAAAGCCGGTTTTTGTGGTTAGTAGTGAAGGAAACCTTCCGCCTAAAACCTGCGGCCAGAAGTACATGAGTTGCTTTAGCGCCGCGGAGTGAAAGGTTCTTGCCGCCACATTTGGAACTCCGAGCGCCCGCAGACGGGTGCGCATCTCACCTGCAGCGCGGGCGGTAAAGGTCAAAGCCAATATGCGTTGGGGATCTACAACTCCAATATCGACCGCGTATGCCAAGCGATGAGTAATGGCCCGGGTTTTACCGGTTCCAGCTCCAGCGATTACACAAACTGGTCCGCGGACTGCGGTAGCTACTGCACGTTGTTCGGCATCAAGTGCATCAAGAATTCCTTGGGCTAATTGCGCCATGATTCGCCGCCGGTTAAATCCTGTCCTGCATTTTTTCCATACCAATTGTTAATCATGGCACGGGCCACTGAAATTATCGGAGGCAGCAATAAATCTGAATTGGCAATCTTGTTTTTCAACTCATCGCGGGTTAGCCAAACAATCTCCTCGATCTCTTCGCCATCTGCTTTAACCGCATCAGGGTTGGTAATAACCGCTTCGTAAGCAATCATGATTGAAGCAGGGAATGGCCAGGGCTGCGAACCTAAATAATGCATCTCAGAAACTTTTCCGCCGCACTCTTCGGCGACCTCTCTGATAACACAGCTTTCAAATGATTCTCCTGGTTCAACAAAACCAGCAAATGTGGAGAAACGTTTGGCAGGCCAAACCTTTTGGCGTCCCAGCAAGATGCGATCCTTTTCATCTTTAACTAAAACAATAATCGCCGGGTCGGTGCGCGGGTGATGAGAGGCACCGCAGGAATCACACTCTCTTACCGCGCCACCAAATGTGTAATGAGTAGAAGATCCACACTTGGCACATCTCTGATGAGATTCATGCCATTGGGTAAGCGCCAAGGCATGAACCGCTGCACCGATTTGTAAATCATCTAAATCAGCGCCGATACTTCTTAAGGATTGATACTCCTCTGGAAACTCTTTTTCATCGTATTTTGTATGCGCAACAAAGTAAGGGGTGTTTGATTCATCTAAACCGAGAAAGTAACGTGTGGTCTCCAATTCTGATGGCTCAATGTATTTAAGGGTTTTTCCTTCAATTAAAAATCTATCCCCCAGCATTTTGATGATGCGGGCCCGCTTCCAAAGCTCATCAAGTACCGCTTTATCGGTACGCAAATGTGCGGCTCGATCTAGTTTTGAGCGAGAGAGCGGAAGATTTAGCAGCACGGGCAGACCCTACTAGCCTCTCCCGCATGGCCTCTACCTCAGGTTTCACCGTTACCTCATGGAACCTGTTGCATGGAATGGCGATACCTCCCCAATCACCAACCACACTCGCAGAGGCGCTAGCCAAACTCCATGATTCCGTTAACTCAGATGTCATCGCCTTACAAGAGGTTGATGTGCAACAAATTAGATCAGGTCATGGCAATCAAGTTAAAGAGGTTGCTGAGTTAATCGGCGCAAAATACTGGGCCTTTGCACCTGCTATGTATGGAACACCAGGTGAAAAATGGCATGGTGTAAAAGATGAAATGGTTTTTGATAATGAATCATCGCTACCAAATGATGCGATGTATGGCATTGGTATGGTCTCAAAGGTGCCAGTAAAAAGATGGCATCGCATAAATTTAGGCAAAGCACCGCTTGGCATGCCTTTGTTGGTTGCCGGAGAAAAGCGTCCCAATTTGATTTATGTTTCAGATGAACCAAGATCAGCTTTGGTAGCTGAGTTAGAAAATGGAGTCTCTGTAACTACTACTCATCTCTCATTTGTCCCGGTAAAAAATGCCATGCAGCTACGTAAGATAAGTAAGTGGGTAGAACAACTTCCCGGCCTGCACATCATGACTGGAGATTTCAATCTGCCATGGGGCTTGGGGCCAAAGATCTCTGGTTGGAATGATCTAGCGGTTGGGCCCACATATCCATCATGGAAACCCTCAATCGAGTTTGATTACATAATGAGTAAAGAGCTAACGCCAAAAGATGTAAAGGCGCAGATTCACGAGCATTATGGAGTCAGTGATCACAGAGCAATCTCTGTCACCTTGCTTTAAGCCACATCAACCTTTCGGCTCATACTCTCCTTGTGGGTATTGAAAATACTCAACAGCTCATTGCGCTTGGTATCTGGCATTGTGAACCCTGCGGCGTAGGCAGACCAAGCTTTTAACTGATTGAGATTGGTGCAGCCATGAAGCCTAGAAATCAGCGATTCCCAATCACTTTTAGTAAGTGGTTTACGGGAGTTGGTGCGCTGAACTTTTGACATCTCTTCCCGACTAGGACGTTTGCCTTTTGTGGCAAAACCTAAGTTGGCCAAACATCTTCCTATGCTTGAGGTCTCACAGTTCTCGCTGGCGTTAGAGCGATTTACTGGAGAACTGCCTTCAATCTCGGTAGCAAAACCCGTGGATTGTGGGCGTACATCATCGGAGTTGGTGTATGCCTCAGTGCGGCAGATCCATTCGATTCTGCCATCGGGACGTTCGGTGCGTTGTAGATCGGTGAGCAATCTTCCCTGCGGATACTTTTGCCAAAATGCGCGGATTCGGTTCTCGACGGGTTCGTAATCATTTAAGTTGAAGTAGCTCATTACTGACCCACCGCCATCTGTAACTCCTCTGCCATTACAGAGGTAGGTGTCAAAGTGCCGGCGCGAAACGCCTCTGTTAAGACCTCGCGTCCACCATTTAGAAAACGGGTAGCGATGTAGGCATCACGGGAGTTGAAGGTAATGAAATCCAATACCTCTCCGGTGCGTTTGTAGATCGCTTTCCCTTCCACATTGGTGACGGAGTCCATGACATGTTTGCGGAAGGATTCGCGAACCGATTCGACAATCTCATACTCGTAATTACTCTTTACCCATTCGGTAAAAGCTTTTTCATTCAAAACCTCAGGGGTATTGCGAGGTTGAATCAAAGAGACCTTTGCAATCTCCTCGCCCTCCAAAGCGGCCTTGGCAGAGTCTGCGCCAACCTCTTCGAGAGCAGCAGCAAACTCACGCCTTAAACGATCCTTGGCTTCCTTTGCGGCATCGGCAATTAAGGTAATTGCCGAGAGTTGAAATGCGAGCTCTCGTAGATTCATGTGGACCCTCCTGCTGGTTTCTTGATGCAGGTGAGTACACAACCGACCACTGACAAAACCGCTTTTTATGCGGCAAAACGGCGTGTCTGAAGGTCTTAGCCCTCTTGATTCGCCTTTTTGGCCTTGGAGGTCAAACGAGAGCGCTCATTTTGATCCAAAACAACTTTGCGTATGCGCACGTTTACGGGGGTTACCTCAACGCATTCATCTTCGCGGCAGTACTCCAAAGCTTGCTCCAAGTTAAGAATCTTTGGTGGAATCAAACGCTCATTTTCATCAGAGCCCGAAGCACGCATGTTGGTGAGTTTCTTTTCGCGGACGATATTTACATCCATATCTTCCGGACGAGAGTTTTCGCCAATAACCATACCTTCATAAACATCGGCACCAACTTCAGCAAAGATTGTGCCGCGCTCTTGTAATCCGAAGATTGCGTATGAAGTAGCGGTTCCAGCACGATCGGAAACTAGTGAACCGGTATTACGAGTACGAAGTTCGCCATTCCATGGTTCGTAACCATCAAAGACATGGTGCAAGAGACCGGTACCTCGAGTTTCAGTAAGGAACTCAGTACGGAAACCAATAAGTCCACGTGATGGAACTTTGAAATCCATTCGGATCCAACCGGTGCCGTGATTAACCATTTGCTCCATACGACCTTTGCGCAAAGCCATGAGCTGTGTGATTACACCTAAGTAATCCTCTGGTGCATCAATTGTAAGACGCTCCATCGGTTCGTGAAGTTTTCCATCAATTATTTTGGTAACAACCTGCGGCTTACCAACTGTTAATTCAAAACCTTCTCGGCGCATCATTTCAACCAAAACGGCGAGTTGTAGCTCTCCGCGACCTTGGACCTCCCAGGTATCAGGACGATCTGTATTAATAATGCGAAGAGAAACGTTGCCGACTAGCTCTGAATCCAAACGGTTCTTAACCAGACGCGCAGTTAACTTCTTTCCAACACGTCCCGCAAGCGGAGAGGTATTAATACCTATAGTCATCGAAATACTTGGCTCATCAACGGTTATAAGTGGCAGCGGGTGTGCATTTTCCGCATCAGCCAAGGTTTCACCAAGTGTGATGGTTTCAATACCAGCGACCGCGATTATGTCTCCAGGACCTGCTTCGGTAGCAGGAACACGCTCGAGACCTTCGGTCATCATGAGTTCGGAGATCTTTACCTTTTCTTGACTGCCATCTGTCTTAATCCAAGAAACCATCTGACCTTTTTTGATTACACCTTCATGGACGCGGCATAGCGCTAGGCGACCAAGATATGGAGATGAATCAAGGTTGGTGACATGGGCTTGTAGTGGCGCACCCTCGTGATACTGAGGCGCAGGAATAGTTTTGAAAATAACATCAAAGAGGACATCAAGATTTTCCGCATCTGGCATCCCACCATCAGTCGGACGGTTCAAAGAAGCGCGTCCAGCTTTTGCCGAGGTATAAACAATTGGGAAATCAATCTGCTCTTCTGTTGCATCAAGATCTAAGAACAATCCATAAGCCTCATCAACCACTGCTGCGATTCGAGCATCAGGGCGATCAACTTTATTGATTATCAAAATAACGGGAAGGTTCTTTTGTAAAGCTTTGCGAAGTACGAAGCGGGTTTGAGGCAATGGACCTTCTGATGCATCCACCAGAAGTGCGACGCCATCAACCATTTCAAGTCCGCGCTCTACCTCGCCACCAAAATCGGCGTGGCCCGGAGTATCGATAATGTTAACGATGGTGTTGCCGCGCTTTACCGCAGTGTTCTTAGCAAGAATCGTAATTCCCTTTTCACGCTCTAGATCCATTGAATCCATAACGCGATCTTGGGACTCTGATTGATCCTTATGTGCTGCAAAAGCACCTGATTGCCACAACATGGCATCAACCAAAGTAGTTTTGCCGTGGTCAACGTGGGCGATGATTGCGATATTACGTAGCTCTTCGCGGCTTTTCAGCGCTAAGCCTTCTAAATGAGGTGATTTAGAACCAGTTGTTTTAGACATTGAATCTGAACTCCACTACATCTCCATCACGCATTATGTACTCCTTGCCTTCCATTCTGACCTTTCCTTTTGCTCTGGCTTCATTCATCGAGCCCGCAGCAACGAGATCATCAAATGAAATAACTTCGGCTTTGATAAAGCCTTTTTGGAAATCGGTATGAATTACTCCAGCCGCCTCTGGTGCGGTATCACCTTTGTGGATTGTCCAGGCGCGGGCCTCCTTAGGTCCAGCGGTTAAGTAGGTCTGCAATCCCAGTGTCGTAAAACCAACACGGGCCAAAGTTGCTAAACCTGGTTCATCTAAACCAATTGATTTAAGAAGCTCTAAAGCTTCGGCATCATCTAACTCGGAAAGCTCTGCCTCTGTCTTAGCATCAAGAAGGATTGCCTCGGCAGGCGCAACCAAATCAGACAACTTTTTGCGCAGCGCTGGATCAGCCAACTCTGCGGCATCAACGTTAAATACATAAAGGAATGGTTTTGCGGTTAGTAAACCCAGCTCCTTGATCAAGGAAAGATCTACACCAGATTGGGAAAGCAACTTGCCATCTGCGATTACCTTTTCGGCGGCCTTGACCGCATCCAATACAGCAGCACGCTCTTTGTTTTGTCTAGCCTCTTTTTCAATTCTGGGAATAGCTTTTTCAATAGTTTGAAGATCTGCGAGTTGTAGCTCTGTGTTAATGGTTTCGATATCACTAGCAGGATCGACACGACCATCAACATGAACGACATCGCCATCACTAAAAACACGTATTACTTGGCAGATGGCATCGCTCTCTCGGATATTGGCGAGGAACTTATTTCCAAGTCCTGCTCCCTCCGATGCGCCCTTGACGATTCCTGCGATATCGACGAAGGAGACCGTGGCGGGAAGAATCTGCTCGGAGTTGAAGATCTTGGCTAAGACTGCGAGG
>JBEDAQ010000076.1:0-3248 GCA_041177685.1 Actinomycetota bacterium
CAGATAAATCAATGGAGAGAAAGTAATCGCGATTTTCAACCAGTGTTGGATCTATCAAAATTGCAGCTGCTAATGGATCATTTATAGCGCAACCCTGTATTCCCTGATACTCAGCGTGAAACTCTATGTAAAAACGGGTTGATTCTTTTATAAAACTCTTTATCTCAGGACGGGCTCGTGTTATTTGATTGATATGCTGGTTGGTAAGGAGACATTGATAAGTAACATCAAGAGGAACTAAAGTAAAATCTATCCCTGCGTTTACGACAATTTCATAGCTTTCCGGATCACAAAATACGTTGTACTCGGATTGTGGAGTCGAATTCCCTGGGTAATGAATAGAACCACCCATTGCAACAATTCGCTTTACCTTCTTTGCTATTTCTGGTTTTTTCAAAAGGGCGAGAGCGATATTGGTCATCGGTCCAACACAAAGTAAGGTAATTTCATTAGGGTTTTCATCGACTAATCTGATGATTAAATCATGAGCTGATTCTTCAATCGGTTTCAACTTAGATTCTGGCAGTACCGCATAACCCAATCCCCCATCGCCATGGGTCTCCTCCGCTACCGATAACTCTTTTACCAGTGGTTCTTGTGCACCTCGAGCTACCGGCACCTGTTCAATGCCTAGCAACTCCACCAACTTCAAGGCGTTGGACAAGCATTTTTCTTGAGAGGTATTGCCGTGAGTAACGGTAATGGCCATTAAATCCAATTCAGGTGCAGCAGCGAGAAGAAGTAGGGCCAGTGCATCATCGATCCCCGGATCGGTATCGAAAATAATCTTCTCAGCCATGATTTATTGTTTCACCTAGTGGTTCATGCTTTCCAGCCTTTACCCCGATTAAAGATAGAAGTGTGGCCAAAAGAGTTGCAGCGCTCATGAAGTAAAACCCATTCCAACCGCCAAATCGATCCACCAACATGCCACTTAACGTGCTGCCTAGGGTAATTCCAATGGAAAGCGAGGCACCAAGCAATGAAAAAGCCTCGTTAAGTCGATTCAGGGGAACTAACTCCTTCAGATGGGCATTTGCTGCTATCAGAGCGGGAGCAATACCTATTCCAGAAAGAATAATGAAAAAGACAATCGTCTCTATGTTTTGAAAGAAGAGAATTGCACTTGTTGAAAGGGTCATAAAGGCCAAAGCAAGTGAGTATCTAGTGGCGTTGCGTGATTTCCAATGAATCAAGCCGTACACCAGACCCGCAACCGTGCTGCCTATCGGATATAAACCTACCCAAAGGCCACCATCAGCCGCTCTTCCACTCTCTTTTGCTACCGCAAGTATTACTACGTAATTAGATCCAAATAACATGCCAAGTGCGATGAGCGAAGCCAAAAGACTTTTTATATACTGAATCTTGAAAAGTCCGCCTAGCTGCTGTCGCTCCCCATCCTTATTGGCATGATCAAATGAGGTAATTGCCAAGCCAGCGCCACCAATTATGGTAAAAAATATTCCAGCCAAAAGCGGTGAATCAGATCCATAAAGCGCAAAGAGAAATCCAGCTAAAGCTGGACCCACGACAAATGCGGTTTCATCAAGAACCGATTCCAGAGAGAGCGCTACACCTAACTCTCTTTTATCTTTGATGGTGCGGCTCCATCTGGTTCTCGTATAACTTCCAAAACTGGGCATAGTTGCACCCGACAGTGCGGAAAATAGCAAAAGCAAAGCAACAGATCTCGAGCTGAAAAAGACCACCCCAACTATTGATAACGCGTTCACAAAAGTTATCGGTAGCAAAACCACCCGGGTGCCATATCTATCAGCTAATCTGCCAATGCGTGGGCCAACAATCGCACCACATAGGGTGTAAAAAGAGGATGCAACACCAGCCAGCAAAAATGAATCTCTTACTGAGGAGATTAAGAAAACTAGCGCCACGGTATTCATGGCCACTGGAATTCGACCCACCATTCCAAAACCAAAGGTGGGCAGCGCGTGGCTATGCCTAATTACTTCTCTATACGAAGTTAGCAACAAACTCCCCTGAAATTAATTAGTGAAATCGATTGCAGAAATCTACCTAGAAAGGCTACCCTCGTCTACATACCCGAAGGGAGTGTTGCCAAATGCGGATTTATTTTGCTGGACCTTTATTCACTCCATATGAGCGAAGCTTTATTGATCAATGTGCGGCTCAACTACGCAATGAAGGCTTCGAAGTTTTTGTACCTCATGAAATTCCACTGCCAGACCCAGTTACTGCGAAATTTATTTTTGAGGTTGATTCCAAAGAGGTAATGGCAGCGAATGCGGTACTGGCCTTACTAGATGGGCCTATGGTTGATGATGGAACCGCAACTGAAATCGGCATATTCTGGGCTGCAATGCGTAATGATAAATCCAAAAAGGGCATTGTTGGCCTAGTAACTGACACAAGAGTAATTCGAGATCGCAACATGATTGATGGAAAAGGTATCAACCTATTTGTGCGCGGCTGTGTTGAAGATGTTGGACAGGTCGTAGATCGCTTTGAGAAGGCGCTGCCAATTCTAAGAGGCTGGAAAGCGGAGTTAGATTCGCAAAATTAATACATCACTGTTTTGGTTAGGTGATGTGGCCAATGCGTGGCGTGGTAAGTTTTCCAAAATCTAAAATCCACTTGAGGCATTAAGAGTGGTGTCATATTCGGCCTTCTATTGTTTATCTCATCAGTCAGTGCCGCTATGCAGTAGATAGAGCTGGCCCGTAATTCAATCTCGGCATCGCTGTCACGTTTAACTTCCTGTAATGAGTTAATCTGATTTTCAAGCTCCGGTGCATACTCAAAAATACCCATAACCCTAAGACCGACTGGAACGATGTAATCAGCAAAGGCGGTCAACTCTGCGGCATCCTCTAACTGCCAATGCCCACGCGGGGAAAGCGCTAGATGCATACCCCAAATTCCTAGCTGGGCTAATTTAAAAATCTGCACTTTATGTCCGTGATAATCGCTGACATCATTAAATCTAGGAAATTCAATGACTAAACGCTCCAGCAGTCCATTTCCATTGTCATATAGGCGCGGTGAGCAAGAGCGAACGAAGTTGTGATAACTACCTTGATACTTTTCCAAGAGTATTTGGCCAACTTCATTGAAGATTTCAACACGTTCCTTAACCATTGGCATCTCAATAGTGCCGGCAAAAATCGAATTGAACTTCTCTGCGGTTAACTCGGCTAAAAACTCACCCGAAAAAAGCGGGACTCCAGAGTTAATAGCGCGATGCATACAGGCCAACATCGCTTCAC
>JBEDAQ010000077.1:0-3084 GCA_041177685.1 Actinomycetota bacterium
GAACAATTCCCTCTAGAACCGGGTTAACCGCCTCAAGGTGTGAAGGGTTGGCAGCAAGATAAATCTTTGTCTTTTCACCTGACTCGGTTACAAAGTCACCATAGGTGCCAAGGTGATACTTAACATCACCGGAACCTTGCACCTCATTTTCCTGGTAATGACCTTCAAACTCCTGGAAAATTTGTCCATAGGACTTTCCAGCAACATTTGCCAAGACATTCAAGCGACCGCGATGCGGCATTCCAATACAAATCTCATCCAGCTCCGCTTTCGCTGCGTAACGCGCAATTGCATCAAGAAGTGGAATCACTGATTCGCCACCTTCGAGGGAGAAGCGCTTTTGTCCGACGAACTTGGTGTGCAGGAAGGTTTCAAAAGCTTCTGCTGAGTTCAATTTGCGCAGAATTCGTAGCTGTTCTTCACGCGGAAAGAAAGGTGAACCCACTTCAACCTGGCTCTGTATCCACTTACGTTCTTCTGGGGAGTCGATGTACATGTATTCGACACCGATAGAGCGGCAATAAGAATCGCGTAAGGTGCCGAGAATGTTTCTTAATTTTGCATAAGGACGGCCACCGAAACCACCAGTTGCAATCTCGCGATCTAAATCCCAAAGTGTTAAGCCATGGGTAACAACATCAAGATCTGGGTGGCTACGTTGTTTGTATTCAAGTGGATCAATATCAGCCATCAAATGACCACTAGTCCGGTAAGCCTGAATCAATTGTTGAACTCGAGCAGCTTTATTTAATTGATCCTTACCTTCTGGGATATCGGCATGCCAATGAATCGGAACATAAGGAATCCGCAATGCCGCAAAGATTTCACCATAGAAATCCTCTGCACCTAAGAGAATTTCATGAATTCGACGCAAGAAATCACCAGACTGAGCACCTTGAATGATGCGGTGGTCATATGTAGAGGTCAGGGTTACGACCTTTGAAATCGCTAGCTCAGCAATGGTTTCCTCGCTAGCTCCTTGGAACTCGGCTGGATAGTCCATTGCGCCGACACCGAGAATCAATCCCTGTCCCTGCACCAAACGTGGAACGGAATGCACTGTTCCAATCGTTCCTGGATTAGTTAGCGAAACTGTGGTTCCAGCGAAATCTTCGACAGTTAATGCACCTTTGCGGGCTTTCTTAACCAAGGCTTCATACTCAGACCAGAACTGACCAAAATCTAGATTTTCACAACCCTTAATTGATGGAACTAGCAATTGACGAGAGCCATCTTCTTTAGCTAAATCGATTGCGATTCCTAAATTGATGTGATCAGGAAATCCGATTGCTGGTTTGCCATCTTGCTCAGTAAAGAATGCGTTCATCTCAGGCATTTCCCGCATCGCTTTAATCATCGCGTAGCCAATTAAATGTGTGAAAGATACTTTGCCACCACGTGCCCGCTTTAAGTGATTATTGATTACCGTGCGATTGTCAATCATTAACTTTGCTGGAATGGCGCGAACACTTGTCGCGGTAGGAACGCTTAAAGATGCTTCCATGCTCTGTACAACTCGATTTGCAACTCCGCGAAGTGGTTCTACTCGTGCAGAGGTAGGAGCTGAAACTTGTGGCGCTGGTTTTGTTACCGCTTGAGCAGGTGTTGGAGTTGGCTGATTGGTTGGTCTAACGGTTGGCTGGGGAGTTGGAGCAACAACAGGTTCTGGAGTAACAACTACATTTACTGGAGCTTGTGGCTGCTGTTGTCTTTTTGGAATTGGCGGGGTGCCTGCTGAGGAGACGGAAGCTCCTGGTTTGTATCCGGCAAAAAACTCTTTCCAATCATCTTCAACTGAGTTGGGATCGGCTAAATAACGTTCATACATTTCATCGACTAGCCACTCATTTGATCCAAATGAGCCGCCGAATTTGTTATCTGGAGTCATGCCTGCCACAGAACGAAAGCCTATCTGCGTTAGTCGAGAGCACTCCACCTAGCCAAAGCGTGATTGGCCACAGTTTCAACCTGCATGATTGCTGGACCTAGGGCACCCTCGTCCAATGGGATTAGTTTTTGTGACCGGTGCCAGCCGGGGGTTGGGCCGAGAGGTTGCCCGGGCCTTGGTTGAAAAAGGCCACCAAGTAATAGGTATTGGCAAAGATCCGCAAAATGCGCAAGCGGCCGCCTCGGAATTAGGCATCCCGTTAGAGTTGGTGGATCTACAAGACATTCCCGCCACCCGGCAGATGGCACAGCAGCTCCTAAACAAATATGGAGTTCCAGAGATTTTAGTTTTAGCTCATGGTGTTATGAGTGAAAAAATGGCCAAGACATTACGCACCAATGATGCAGAGTGGTCCCGCGTTATGGATATAAATCTCAACTCAGTCTTTACCTTGGTAAATACAATTGGTGCACCGATGGCAGAGGCGCGAAACGGTCGAGTCATTATCTTCTCTGCATGTCTAGGAAGAATGTCTGGTCCAGGAAATGCTGGCGGGCTGGCTCCTTATCGAATTTCAAAAGCAGGCGTTAACGCTCTAGTGAGAAATTTGGCGCACGAAACAGGACATGGCGCAAGAGGTTTCTTAGTGGATGCCATATGTCCAAATCACAGCCGCACCGATATGGGCGGACCAGATGCTCCACGTAGTGCGCGAGAAGGAGCAGCAACCGCTGTTTGGTTAGCGGTTCGAGAGTTTAATCAAGGGGATTTAACTGGAGTGCTTTGGGAGGATCAAGAAGTAGTTCCCTGGTGATTTGCTTTTGGAATCGCTGCTAACGCTGAAAGTAAAGTAACAAATGCAAAAAAACCCAAAATGAATCCCATCAAAACTCGATCCCCATCAATCATGTAATAGGCAACACCAATCGCAATTAAATTAGCCATCACAGTTGGACCGCGTCCATAGTTTCTATGCTGACGAAAACCGCGGCCAGCAAACAAAAGACCGGTCCCACCAAGCACTAAGAAAACAATTTCCGCTATGACCGCATCAAGCTCCTCCACCTGAGAGGTTAAAGTGCGAACCAGTAAATAGAGGCCCAAAGCCAAAAGAAATACCCCTTCAACACTTACCAAGAAGGCAGCAATCGAATGAACTTTTTTGGGAACTAGGCGCATGATGCAAAGAATAGGGG
>JBEDAQ010000078.1:0-2554 GCA_041177685.1 Actinomycetota bacterium
TTGGGGTTAACACCGGCACTCGAATAATCCAACGCCTTCTAAGGCCAGAGCAAGAGGCAAACTTTTGCATCATATCGGCATAGGAAAGAATCTCTGGACCTCCGATATCAAAGATGCCACCTACTGGTTTCTCTAATTTGGCAACGCTAGTTAAATACCAAAGCACATCTCTAATCGCTATTGGATGGGTTAAATTTGAAACCCACTTTGGTGTCGTCATGATTGGAAGACGGTGAGTTAGATGTCGCAACATTTCAAATGATGCGGAACCAGAGCCAATAATTATTCCAGCCCGCAGCTCCATTACTGGAACTTTGCCAGCTGCGAGCAATTCACCGGTGCGAGCCCGTGATGCTAAATGTTTGCTTTGCTTATCATCATTTGCGATTCCACCTAGATAAACAATCTGAGAAACTCCAGCTGCTTGTGCCGCCCTAGAAAAGTTATCTGCCATGGCAGCTTCAATCTCATCAAAATGAGCACCTACTCCAATTGAATGTAAAAGATAAAAAGCGGTATGCACCCCTTGTAAGGCCGCCAATGTTTCTTCGTAATTGCTGGCGTTTCCAACTGCGAGTTCAACATCATTAATCCAAGGCTGGCCCAACACCTTTGATTTATCACGGACAAATATCCGCACCTGCATTTGATCATTCAGTAATGCACGCACTAAGCGGCCACCTACATAACCCGATGCTCCTGTGACCAGTATTCGGCGCGCCTGATTCATAGGCACAACGATAGACTTCCTCGAGTGTCGCGGCCAAAGGTAGTCATTCTCGGAGCAGGTTTCGGTGGTTTAACCGCTGCCCGAGCGTTAGATGGAATCGCAGATGTCACCCTGATTGACCGCCACAATTTTCAAACCTTTTTGCCGCTGCTGTATCAGGTCTCCACTGCTGGTTTAGCAGCTGATCATGTCGCTTATCCAATTCGTGGCGCGTTACGCAAAACCAAGGTGAAGTTTCGTATGGGCTCACCAATCTCTGTCGATCACAAAAATAAAAGTGTGAAGTTAGATTCCAGCGAGGTTTTGGAGTTTGATTATTTGATTGTTGCTTTGGGATCTGCCACCAATGACTTTGGCATCGAAGGTGTGGCAGAAAACGCACTTGGCATGAAAACCGTTAATGAGGCGCTAAACATCAGATCTGAAATCATGCGACGCTTTGAGGATTTATGTCGCTTTGAAGATGACACAAAGTTTTCTATTGCAGTGGTTGGTGGTGGCCCGACCGGAGTTGAGATGGCGGGTGCTATTGCGGAGTTAAAACGTGGACCGCTTACCTCTGACAACGCTGGGGCTGCGAAAAATATCGATGTTTATCTAGTTGAAGCTGGGCAAAGATTGTTACCAGCACTTTCCCCCAAACTCTCCCAACGCACCAAAAAAGATTTAGAAAAATTAGATGTAAAAGTTTTGACTAATGCGGTAGTAAAAGAGGTAAAGCCCCGTCAGATTCTCTTTGCTGACGGCCAAAAGATTCCTGCTGAGATCACGGTATGGGCCGCCGGTGTTAAAGGTGAGCCCACAATGAAGAAGTTGAGTATTCCTGAGGATTCTGGACGTATCGCTGTTGATCAAACCCTGCAGGTAACTAACTATCCCTACATCTTTGCCATCGGTGATATCTCGGGAGCAAAGGGTGCTGATGGTCGTTTTCTTCCCATGGTGGCACCGGTTGCGATGCAACAAGCTCGATTTGTGGCAAAGCAGATTCAACGTTTACAAAACTCCGAGCCGCTCACAGCATTTAAGTATGTAGATAAGGGTTCTATGGCCACAATCGGCCGTCATAAAGCGGTGGTCGAAGTAAAAGGTATTCGCATCGGTGGCGTTGTGGCTTGGTATATGTGGCTTTGGTTGCATCTGTTCTATCTATTAGGTGGACGCAACAAAATTGGCACTATGGCGGATTGGACCTGGAACTACCTAACCTTTGATCGCGGCAATAGACACATCATGGATATCTCATGAGCTGCATAAATCTGCGCGGTCATGAGATCTGGCATCAAGAGTGGAAGAAGCGCAAAGCTCGTCCTCTTTTGCTTCTGCATGGTGGTTTAAGTTCCACGGAAAGTTTTGCTCCCAAGATTCTGCCTAGTGTGAAGCGCACCCATCACATATATGGTTACGACCGCACCGCACATGGCAAGACCAAGGTGCGTGATGGTTACTATCACTTTAAATTCCAACGCGATGAAGCGATTACCTACATTGAGGATGTAATCAAAGGCCCAACTGAAATCATTGGCCACAGTGATGGCGGCATCATCGGACTTATGGTGGCGATTGCTCGACCAGATTTGGTAAGTAATTTAGTTGCGATTGGCGCGAATTATCATTACGAGTGCGGGTTGAATCATCAGATTTTCAATGGTGAGGTAGCAGAGGAGGCAAAGGATCAATTTGCCGCCCGAACCGGACAACCACGAGAACTTCTTGTCGAGATTATTGCTAAAGCACACAAGGTTTGGGCCTCAGAACCTAAGATGACAAAGGCAACTTTGAAGAAGATCAAATGCCCTACCTTGATTTTGGCCGGTGATGATG
>JBEDAQ010000079.1:0-2639 GCA_041177685.1 Actinomycetota bacterium
GTTAACTTCGGTGAAGGAAAAGGCGATGAGAAAGCAGCGGCTGAATATGTAGCGGCCAAATTGGCTGAGGTAGGCATCGCAAGCAAGTTTTATGAAAGCGCTCCTAACCGCGTCTCCGTTGTAGCAAGAATTGAAGGAACAGATCCATCCCGTCCAGGTCTTGTGATTAACGGACACCTAGATGTCGTTCCAGCTAACGCAGCTGATTGGTCAGTAGACCCGTTCTCTGGAGTTATTAAAGATGGCTGCATTTGGGGACGTGGCGCAGTTGACATGAAAAACATGGATGCAATGATGCTTGCGGTATTTAGATTATGGGCTCGTCATGGATATAAACCATCTCGAACAATGGTGGTTGTGTTTTTTGCTGACGAAGAAGCGGGTGGAATTTACGGATCGCGATGGATGGCCGAAAATCATCCTGAAGTTTTTGCAGGTTGCTCCGAGACTATCTCCGAAGTTGGTGGTTTTTCACTAACTTTGAACTCTGGCAAGAGAGTTTATGTAATAGAAACCTCTCAAAAAGGTATTGAATGGATGAAGTTGACCGCGACCGGCGTTGCAAGTCATGGTTCGGTCATAAATGATAAAAACGCGGTAACCCGATTAGCTGATGCAGTTGCAAAGGTTGGAAGCTTTAAATGGCCACAGCGAATTACCAAGACAAATGAGCTATTTTTCAAAAAAATTGCGGAGTTAACCGGCAAAAGCTATGACCCAAGCAATCTGCAACCTTTGCTTGATGAAGTTGGTTCGATGTCAAAGATGATTGGTGCGACTTTGACCAATACCGCTAACCCTTCAATGCTGGAGGCGGGCTATAAAGCAAATGTGGTGCCGCAATCTGCTAGCGCGGTAGTAGATGGCAGAACTTTGCCCGGCTATGAGTCTGAACTACTAGATACGGTAAAGAAGTTGGTTGGGGAGCATGTAACCGTTGAAAGTTTAGTTTCGGATATCCCACTAGAGGTGGAGTTTGGTGGTCCGCTCGTGGATGCCATGATGAACGCGATTAAATCCGAGGATCCTGAAGGAATCCCGATCCCTTATTTACTAAGCGGAGGCACCGACAATAAAGCTTTGGCAAAGCTGGGAATATTGGGGTACGGATTTAGTCCGTTGAAACTTCCAGCTGATTTAGATTTTGTCGGTTTATTCCATGGAATTGATGAGCGGGTACCAATAGATTCACTTCATTTTGGTGCCAGGACCTTGCATCACTTTCTAGTTAATGCCTAACACGTGAATACCTAATTCGGCGCGGAGATTTCATCTAAAGCTTGTCGGACTGGAATAGGCAAGGTAACTGCTTCACTACTGAGCGCACCTCTTAATTGGGCACCGGTACGGGCACCAATAACAGCAGAGGTGACGCCAGGGCAATCCCGCACCCAAGAAAGCGCTACCTCTAATGGGGACAAACCAAGGCCGTCGGCCGCAACTATTACCGCTTCAACTATTCGTGAACTACCTTCATCAAGAAAAGGTTCAATAAAGGCGGAGAAGTGAGGCGTTGCTCCGCGAGAGTCAGATGGAATTCCCGATCTGTATTTTCCAGTTAAAACGCCCCGTCCTAGAGGAGACCAAGCCAGCATTCCAACACCAAGATTTGTACACGCGGGCAAAACCTCTCGTTCCACCTTTCGATTCAACAACGAGTACTCATTTTGAACGCTGTTAATTGGAGCCTTTCCAAACAATGGATTTTGCAAAGAGAAGGATCGAGCGAGCTGCCAGCCGGAGAAGTTGGATACGCCAACATGGCGCGCTTTACCCGAACTAACCGCATAATCAAGAGCGCTTAAAGTTTCCTCCAGGGGGGTGTTTTCATCCCAGGTGTGAATCTGCCAAAGATCAATGTAATCAGTCTTTAATCTAGTAAGAGAGCGATCAAGATCTGATATTAAAGAGGTTCTTGAGTTATCAACTTTTCTTTCGCCGGTTTTAAAACTGATTCCCGCCTTGGAGGCAATAACCAACTCTTCCCTTGGAATTAGAACTCCCAGTAATCCACCCAGAACACGCTCGGAATCCCCATCTCCATAAACCGCAGCCGTGTCAACGAAATTTCCTCCAGCATCGATGAAGTGACGGAGCTGCTCAGCCGCTTCATGTTCATCGGTATCTCGACCCCAGGTCATGGTGCCAAGTGCGAGCCGACTTACCTTGACGCCACTGTTGCCAAGTTTGCGTTGCTCCATGTTGAGACCCTAGCAAAAATCTTCATAAAGCTTGGGAAGCGACTAGCCTAAGAACATGACCACATTTATCTTCTTGCGTCATGCGGCCTCATCCGCCAATGAATCTGGTTTGCTAGCAGGTCGTATGCCTGGTGTATTTCTCTCTAACAAGGGCGAAGAGCAGGCAATTGCTTTAGTTACCAAGTTGAACTCTCTACAAATCGACAAGGTTCTGGTAAGCCCACAAGAAAGATGTTTGCAGACTATAAAACCTTGGTTGCGGCATGTGCGAAAGAGAGCGAGTGAAGATGTTGCTTTCCAAGAGATGAATTATGGAGAGTGGTCAGGGGCTAAATTGAATAAGCTCTCGAAATCTAGAGAGTGGAGGCAGATTCAGAAATTTCCATCTACATTTACCTTTCCCAATGGTGAGTCTTTCCTATCTGCGCAACGTAGAGT
>JBEDAQ010000080.1:0-4842 GCA_041177685.1 Actinomycetota bacterium
ATTGAGGTGCAGTTGGGTCGCACTCCAAGAGATGTTCATGCTGTGGCATATCGCTGCCCGTGCGGAAATCCAGCGGTTGTTGAAACTCCACCTCGGTTAAATGATGGAACCCCTTTTCCTACTTTTTACTACGCCACTTGTCCCAATTTAACCTCTGCGATTTCGACCTTGGAAAACTCAACTCTGATGTCAGAGATGAATGAACGTTTACAAAATGATGCGCAATTAGCTGGTGAGTACCGCGCCGCACATGATGATTATTTGGCGGCCAGAGCCGCATTGGGAATCGAGGTTCCGGAAATCTCAGATATTTCAGCGGGCGGTATGCCGGATCGGGTTAAATGTCTGCACTCCTTGATTGCCCATTCCTTAGCCGCAGGATCTGGTGTTAATCCACTGGGAGACGAGGCATTGGCCAAATTGCCGCAGTGGTGGCAAAACGGAGATTGTCTAGAGCGGCGCAATCAGGAGCGCAGCTAAATGTCACGGGTGGCAGCGATTGATTGTGGAACTAACTCAATTCGTTTATTAATTGCCGATGTTTCAGGTGACAACTTTCGTGAAGTATTTAGAACTATGGAGATTGTTCGTTTGGGACAAGGCGTAGATCAAAATAAAGCCTTTCACCCCGATGCTTTAGAGCGTACCTTCAAGGCGGTGGCCTTATTCGCCGATGAAATTAGCAGAAGAGGTGTTTCCAAGATTAGATTTTGTGCCACCAGCGCAACACGTGATGCAACAAATCGAGATCTATTTATCGATGGAGTTAAGAATCTTCTAGGCGTTGCACCTGAGGTTATTAGTGGTGAGGAAGAGGCCAGACTCTCATTTCTCGGAGCAACTAAGGAGTTAAAGGGTTTTGGCGCTCCTTATCTAGTAATTGATATCGGTGGTGGCTCTACTGAGTTTGTATTTGGCGCAGAGACGGTGCAGTTTGCTAAGAGTCAGAACATTGGTTGTGTACGGATGAGCGAGCGACACTTTACTTCGCTGCCACCTAAGGCAGATGAAATAGAGAGAGCACGACAGGATATTGATTCTGCAATTCAAGAAGCGGCCAGTTTTGTTCCGATTACCGAGGCCAAAACCTTAATTGCGGTAGCTGGCACTGCGACTACAGTTGCAGCCGCTGCTATGGAGCTAGAGCAGTACGACCGCTACGCCATTCATCTTTCCCGCATCTCTGCGGCAAAAACACATGAAGTTGCAGATAATTTTCTGAAGATGAATAGGGAAGAGATTAGCTCTTTGGGTTATATGCACCCGGGCAGGGTTGATGTAATCGCCGCAGGATCTTTAGTGTTATCTCGAATTATGGAGTTTTCTAAAGCACAAGAGTTCGTGGCTTCAGAATCAGATATTCTCGATGGAATGGCTTGGTCACTTGCCGACTAATCCAGCACGTTTAGCGCCAAAACTTTCTAACTTGAAGTTGCTAGACCAGGAGTTAATAAAGTGCACCGCATGTCCGAGGCTTGTACAGTGGCGTAAAGAGGTAGCGGTTACCAAGCGACGCTCTTATCAAGATGAGAAGTACTGGGGAAAACCAATCACTGGTTTTGGTCCGACCGATGCGAAAGTTGCGGTAATTGGATTAGCACCGGGTGCGCATGGTGCTAATCGCACAGGTCGAGTATTTACTGGCGATAGCTCTGGAGATTGGCTGTATCGATCACTTCACAAAAATGGTTTGGCAAAAATTCCAACCAGCAGTTCTGTAAATGATGGCCAAGAGTTGATTGATACTCGAATTATGTGCGCTGTACGTTGTGTACCACCCGGCAACAAACCAAGTATTGAAGAGACAAAAAAATGTCAGCCTTGGTTATTGAGAGAGGTCGAACTACTTTTCCCAACAACTCGAAGCTACCTGGCCTTAGGCGGGATCGCCTGGCGCGCGATTATTGATGCGCTTTTCGAGTTAGGTGAGGAATTGCCTAGAAACCGCCCAAAGTTTGGCCACGGTGCCCAGTTCAACTTTCTGGGCAGTGATGGGAATACTAGATTGGTCATTGGGAGTTATCATCCCAGCCAACAGAATACTTTTACGGGGAAGCTAACGCGGAGCCAATTGGATTCGGTGGTTAAAAAGGCAGGTAGATTTGCCCACTCAGGTAAGCCCCTGTAGCCCAACGGCAGAGGCAGACGACTTAAAATCGTCCAAGTGTGGGTTCGACCCCCACCGGGGGCACATATCTGTCAGCAGTACCGATGCGAACTACTAAAGGAGAGCAATGAATAGTTCAAATCCCGTACTCGGGAAGGCATTTGGTCAGAAAGATGGTCGCGGTTTCGCCTCGATGGGTTCGGTATTAACACCGGACAATCTAGAGGAAACTTATAACGCACCAGCAGCTTCATCTCTACGCACCGGTCGCATGACCATGGATGATGTTGTTGCGCGATCTGGAATGTTGTTTGGTATTTCTATTGTGGTCGGTGCCGCCGCTTGGTATCTAAATCTTGGTGCTGGAGCATTATTAATTGGTTTTGTTGGCGGACTAGTTACAGCACTTGTTGGAGTTTTCAGCAAGAAGGTTCGCCCTGCTGTTTATCAAGCTTATGCAGTCTGCCAAGGTCTAGTTCTTGGAATTATCAGCAAAACTTACGAACTCTTCTACGACGGCATCGTTCAGCAAGCAATCGTTGCAACCATCGCAGCATTTGTCGGAATGTTGTTCCTTTACAAGAGCGGTCGTCTACGTGCTACACCAAAGTTCACCCGTATGTTGCTTGGTGCTGCGCTTGGATACTTTGTTCTAGCTATCGGCAGCCTAATCAGCTCATTCTTTGGTGTTGGTAATGGAATGGGACTATATGGACTCAGCGGTTTTGGTCCATTGCTAGCAATCGCTGGAGTTGCAATTGCTTCCTTCTTCTTGATCCTAGATTTTGATCAGATTGAAGAGGGAGTGCGCGCTGGTGTGCCACAGGAAGAGTCTTGGCGTGCTGGTTTTGGTCTACTTATGACGATGGTTTGGTTGTATCTAGAGGTGCTGCGCTTACTTGCAATTCTGCGCGGTAATAACGACTAACCCTCGTTTAATTGAGGTTTACGGGATTCCCCGAGACTAGCGGTATTGGTCTCGGGGATTCTTATTGCCGCAATAATTGCAAGAGAAAATACCCCAGCGCTAAATGCAATAGCGGTTCGATAAGAGAAATGATCTGAGATAAACCCAAGAAGTACTGGACCAACCATCATTCCGGCATCGCCGGCCATCTGCCAGAAGGCATAAACCTTTCCGCTTTTACCTTTAATTACATCGCCAACAATCGCACCTGCTGAGGCAGCAAAACCTGCACCCAGACCCATAACAACCATGGCTAGCAAGTAGGTTGTGGTGTTGGTTGATAAAACTAACAGAGCAAGTGCCAACATAACTATTGAAAAACCAGTCAAGATAACGGGCTTACGACCGTTTTTGTCGGAGTACTTGCCAGCCCGAACCATCACAGAACCTTGTGCAATTAACGCGATAGTAAAACTCAATCCCACTAGTGATGCACTTGCCCCTAGATCCTCGACGACAAAGAGCGGCAAAATTGAGGAACGCATGCCAAAAAGAATCCAGCTACCTAAAAAGGCAAGAAAAAGTGAGTAAAGGTATGGCTTAATTTGCAGCGCTTCACGGATAGTTAAAGCACGCTCTTCCTGTTTTGATTCAATCTTCGCTCCCAAACGACTCTCATGAAGATAGATCATGCAAACAGTTCCGGCGGCAATTAGTAATCCTGAGTAGATGAAGAAAGGAGCGCGGGGAGAAAGAGCGATTAAGGCGCCACCAAAAGCCGGGCCAGCTACACCACCTGCGATGAACCCACCGTTATAAAGGGATTGCGCTCTACCTCTTTGATTATCTGCTACCACTCTGAGAATTAGCGCTCCCGCCGATACCGAGAACATTGAAGAACCCAATCCACCAGCGGTTCTAAAAATCAATAACTGTTCATAGCTTTGAGCTAAACCTGCAAACAAGGTAAAGATTGAGACCATGAATAGGCCAAAGCCCAGCACCACCCGTTCTCCAAATCGATCCACTAACTTTCCAGAGAAAAGTCCTGATACAAAACGCATGATGGCAAACGAGGAGATAATCAAACCAATCAATGTGTTTGAGACGCCAAAGGTCTTGGCAAAGATTGGGATGGCTGGAATTATCAAGCCAAATCCCACCGCAACCAGAAATGAGATTGCGGTTAGGACAGAGACCTCTTTAGGAAGTCCCTTAAATGGGGATTTGATTTTGTTAGCCAAGCGCCTCTCCTGCCGCATCCTGCCTTGCAGAGGCGTGACTCTGACTATCTTGTAAAGGCTTTTCCTCTAGTGCGATAGCAAAGAAGAAAGCTAGCGCAACAACCGGGAATGCGCTTAGGAATACAACTTGGAAGGAGTCGGCAAATGCCTCTAGCACCTTTGCTTGAATCTGCGTTGGCAAAGTTGCAATCATTGAGGTGTTGCTGGTCAAGGTTTCCAGCATGCCTGGCTCTACTGAGGTTGATCCAGCAAGTTGTGACTGTAGGTTTTCGGCAACTCGATTACTCAAAATAGTTCCAAAAATTGCAGTGCCAAAAGCGCCACCTAGGGAGCGGAAAAATGTATTTGATGAGGTAGCGATACCAAGATCTTTAAACTCCACCGCATTTTGTACCGCGATAACGATGGTTTGCATACAGAGTCCCAATCCGCCACCGATGATTACCGCGAAAATTGCGATCTGCCAGTACGGTGTTGCAACATCAGCGGTACTCATTAGGAATACTCCAAGAGACATAATCAAAGTGCCCGCTACCGGATAACTCTTATATCTACCGGTTTTAGTTATTTGTCTGCCACTAGTT
>JBEDAQ010000081.1:0-2595 GCA_041177685.1 Actinomycetota bacterium
GCTTCATCAATATTGGCATCATCTAGAACAACAAATGGTGCATTGCCGCCGAGCTCCATAGAACAGCGAATTACGCGGTCTGCAGCCTCTTTGATAAGTACGCGGCCAACTTCGGTAGAGCCGGTAAATGACAGGTTCATAACTCTTGCGTCATGCAACATTCTGCTGACCATTGGTCCGGCAGGGGTTGGTGTTACTAGGTTTACAACACCTTTTGGCACACCAGCGCGCTCCAAAATATCGATATCGCCATCGCGGTTAATGGGGTTTCAATTGCTGGCTTGAGAATTACGGTGCAACCAGCTGCGATTGCGGGACCGATTTTGCGAGTCGCCATACCAGCTGGGAAGTTCCACGGGGTAATCAATAATGAAACACCAATTGGTTGGTGTGTTACCAAAATTCTTTTGTCGCCACTTGGTGATTTACGAAAATCACCTTGCACTCTTACGGTTTCTTCAGAGAACCAACGGAAAAACTCTGCAGCATAAAGAATCTCACCCTTCGCATCGGTGATGACTTTGCCATTTTCTTTGGAAACTAATTCAGCTAAGAAATCAGCTTCTGCAACCATAATTTCAAATGCTTTACGCAAAATCTCTGCGCGATAACGCGGCGCGGTCTTTGCCCATTCTGGGAAGGCGCGATAAGCAGCATCTACCGCTGCATCACACTCTTTTTCACCGGCGGTCTGGATTTCAGCGATAACGCTGCCATCGCTGGGGTCATAAACTGGAACAGAGCCATTACCTTTGACCCACTTGCCATCAATATAAAGATCGGTTTTTAGCTGCATGAGGCAGAGCATACGCGTGAAAATGAGGGCGTAGAATGACCAATTACTGTGGCTAAATCATGGACCGATGGTGCGCCGACCCCCAAGGCGCTGCAGGATCACGCACATCTGCGGGACCCATTTTCATACCGTCTCAAGAAGTACTTGTTAGGTAACCCACTTAATCGCCACACCCTTAGCCACCAGAGATTAAAAAAGCGTTATGCACTCGGAATTCTCTCCTCTGACTGTATTTCATCCTCTGCTTATGGTTCAGAGCAGATTTTGGTTGCGCTACTTCCGGCATTTGGATTGGCTGCGTTTACATTATTGATGCCGATGACCTTTGTGGTCTTGGCGATTTTGACCATCATTACTTTGTCTTATCGAAACGTCATCTCGGTTTATACCCAATTTGGTGGCGCGTACATTGTTTCGAGAGATAACTTCGGACCGGTAGTTGCGCAGATTGCAGCTGTCGCTTTAATTTTGGATTACATCGTAACTTTGGCAATTCAAACCGCAGCTGGCGTCGCTGCGATTATCTCTACCTTCCCAGAGCTAGCGCCGTGGAAGATTGAGATGTGCTTTATTGTCATTGCCTTGCTCTCCTATGGAAATTTAAGAGGCGTGAAAGAAGCGGGCAAGGCCTTTGCTCTTCCGACTTACTTATTCGTGGGTTCGATGTTTGTGGTCTTTGGAATTGGAATCTTCCGTGAGCTAACAACCGGCCTGCCACAACTAGATCCTCGAGCAGAGGGCGCGATCGAATTAGGAACTGAGCAAGGATTGTTATCAGCAGCTGCAATATTCATCCTGCTCCGCGCTTTTGCGAATGGCGGTTCATCACTGACCGGCCTTGAAGCAATCGCTGATGGTGTTGGTTTGTTCAAAACCCCAGAGTCGGTAAATGCCAAGAAGACCTTGGTCTTGATGGCCATGATCTTGGGCTCTTTAGTGCTAGGTGTTTCTTACTTTGCACATCGCATTTTGGCGGTTCCTTATGAGGATGAAACCCCAACCGTAATTTCTCAGGTGGCTAGCACGATTCTGGGAGATGGAGCATTTGGTTCCGCATTCTTTATTGTGGTGCAGGCGGCAACGATGTTGATTCTCTTTGCTGGCGCTAACACCACCTTTAGCGCATTCCCAATTGTGGTCAATTACGCAGCCGCGGATGGATATTTACCAAAGTGGTTAACTAAACGTGGCCACAAACTCAACTTCTCAAATGGCATATTTGTATTGTCTGGCGCAGCTCTAGCTTTAGTAATTGCAACACAAGGTTCAGTCACATATTTGGTCGCCTTCTATGCCCTCGGTGTATTCACCGCTTTCACCCTGTCCGGACTTGGCATGGCCAAGTACAACTATGTAAACCGTGATGGCAATTGGAAGTTGAAGTTTGTCATAAATGGAATTGCCGGAAGCTTGTCATTATTGATTGTGATTATTTTTGCGATTGTGAAATTTACAGAGGGCGCTTGGGTGGTAGTAGTTGTTGCGCCCATCCTGGTTTTCTCATTCTTACGCCTGCGCAAGAGATATGACGCTGAAGCTAAGGCTCTAGAGGTTCGCAAGGAACAAGAACGTGCGCTTTCTATTACGCGACATGATGTAACAGTTTTGGTTGATTCAGTTGATCTTGCAACCGTAGGTACAGTGCGCTATGCCCGATCACTAAATCCTAGATCTTTACATGCGGTCCACTTTGTCTTAGATGATCGTCGTGCTGAGGAGATCAAAAAGTTGTGGATGTCCAATCACGGTGTTGATGATGTTCCAATTGAATTTATCGATTGCCCAGATCGTCGTCTGCC
>JBEDAQ010000082.1:0-3540 GCA_041177685.1 Actinomycetota bacterium
CTGCAGTAATGATTGGCTCTTGGTTTGCAGGGACTTATGAATCACCTAGTGATTTACGGGTTGATTCCAATGGCCGGCTATACAAGGAATCTTTCGGCATGGCATCAGCGCGCGCAGTTGCGGCCCGCACCTCAAGTGATGATGCATTTGATCGAGCGCGCAAAGCGATTTATGAAGAAGGTATCTCCACCTCACGCATGTATCTAGATCCCATCCGCCCTGGTGTTGAGGATTTAATCGATGAAATCATCGCTGGAGTTAGATCTTCTTGTACTTATGCTGGTGCAAAATCACTTACAGAGTTTGCAGATAAAGCTGTAGTCGGAATTCAATCTGCAGCTGGTTATGCAGAGGGGCGTCCGCTGCATCAATCCTGGGGTAAGTAATTAAGCGCTCTTTGCATATTTAGAGGCAAAGATTAAAAGGTAAGCCAAGGCTGCAATTAGCAGTAAGGTCCAACGCAGTTCAATTACATCGGCGATAAAGCCGATTAATGGTGGGCCAATTACAAAGCCAAAATAGGAAACGCCAGAGACTTTTGCAACAGCTTCGGATGGCGCGATGATTCCAGCGTATTTTGTAGAGGCCAAAGTTCCAGCCGCACTAAACATCAAAGGAATAACAACAGAGAGGCCGAGCCCTAACAAAAACCAAGCCACCATGATTGCCGGTACTCCTCCAATGAATAAACCGGCGGTTAATCCTGTTCCTGAAATTAAACCACCGGTTGCAATAATGATTGAGGCACCAAAACGATGCGCCAAATAATCTCCAGAGAACCGACCAATAATCATCGCGGTGCAGAAAACAATGTAGGGCAGGGTAGAGATAAATGGTGTGGCGCCAAATGCGTCACGGGCTAGCACTCCACCCCAATCACCGGCTGCACCTTCGCTGATTGCGGCAAACAAACCAAATAAACCAAAGATCCAAAAAATAAATGGATGTTTAGCACGCGCTCCGGTTGAGAAATCATGTTTGTCTACCTCTGCAGGCAGGAAGAGCGGTTTAATCAATAGTGCTGCAACGACATAAATACCAGCCAAAGTAATAGCTTGCTGCATGGGGGTTACCTCCCACTGCGAGAACAAGCCACCTAGCACCCCACCAATTAAAGTTCCGACTGAGAACATGCCGTGAAAAACACTCATCAATCTACGGTTTGCTTTTTGCTCAACAACAACCGCATGAGCATTCATGGCAACATCTTGAGTTGCAATTGCGAAACCAAAGAGAAATAAAGAGAAC
This sequence comes from Actinomycetota bacterium, assembly GCA_041177685.1. Lineage (GTDB taxonomy): Bacteria > Actinomycetota > Actinomycetes > Nanopelagicales > Nanopelagicaceae > MAG-120802. The sequence continues at coordinate 1,249 of JBEDAQ010000082.1, forward strand.
CAAAACCATTGCAAATTGAAGAGTAAGCCGACTAGTACACATCCCACGGCAAGGGCGAGTGTTGACCAGAAAATGACTGGTCGACTTCCATAACGTGCAGCGTTTCGCCCTGCTGGTTTTAAAGCAACAAAAACACCAATTGAGACAAAGAGAAGTGAGAGACCAAGGGTGCCGTTAGAGACATCAAGTATCCGTTTGAAATCTGGAATACGAGCGACAAATGTTCCAGCGGTAAAGCCATTAATGATGAAGGTAATGGTTACTGCTAGGCGGGCGCGACGCAGGGTGGTCTCCATAATTTGCGAAGTCTACCCAGCAGAGGTTCAATAGTTATTCAGGTTTTTTTCAGAAAAAGATGATGAGGTACGCGCATGCAAACAGTCTCTACATTTAGCAAAGTAATGATCGGTTTTGTGATGGGCGCGGTTGTTGCTGGAGGAGTAGCGGTCGCGGTTACCCCCGATGTCCCACCTACCAAAGTATGTGTAGATAACCGCACCAAAGCGCTATATGCCGCCACCGATGGCAGCTGCTCTAAGACCCGCACCTTAATGACGGTGGTTGGCAGCTCAGTAGATGTACAAACCATCGCATCTGCGGTCTCACCATCAGTTGTTTCAATTGCGGTTTCATCACCCGCAGGAAACGGCACTGGATCCGGAGTCATTTATCGCTCTAGCGCAAACTCATCATTCATTATTACTAACGAGCATGTAATTGAAACCGCTCTTCAAGGTGGCACAGTCCGAGTTGAATTGAACAATGGAGATATCGAGCGCGCAACCATTGTTGGCAAAGATGGAACTTATGACATTGCGGTACTAAAGATTGACCGTGGAAACCTAAAGCCAATCACAGTTGGCAACTCCAGTAAGTTGATTATTGGCGAGCCGGTAGTTGCTTTTGGTTCACCACTCGGATTATCAGGAACTGTCACAAGTGGAATTGTTTCCGCCCTCAACCGTCCGGTAACAGCTGGAAATACCGGATCAGAATCTTTCATTGATGCGATTCAAACCGATGCAGCAATCAACCCCGGCAACTCTGGTGGCCCGCTGGTTGATGCGACTGGTGCGTTGGTGGGAATCAACTCAGCGATTGCAACACTAGGAAATGGCGGTAATGGTTCTATTGGACTTGGTTTCTCGATACCTATTAACCAAGCCAAGCGTGTAGTTGATGAAATCATCGCTACCGGTAAATCCTCGAGACCATTCCTAGGAATTAACTTCGATACCTCTTACACCGGCACTGGCGCGAAGATTCTGCGCGTAGTGGATGGTGAAGCCGCAGCTAAAGCGGGAATTCCTGCTGGTGCGGTTATCAGAGAGATTGATGGTCGAAAGATCAATGACTTGATCTCGGCAATTGTTCGTATCCGCTCCTATGCACCTGGCGACAGTGTGAAGATCACCGTAGATATGCCATCCGGTGGTAGCCGCACCTTCACAGTTGTACTTGGAAAGGCTGATTCTCTCTAGAAATTCACTTTTTGAGAGCATCACAAAGCATCTCCTCCTGCTAGGTTTGGAGCCAAGTTTGAAGGAGGAGATGCATTGGCCGACGAACACAACGATGATGAATTAAACGATGACATCATCACCGAAGAAATGTTGTGGGAGAGAATTCCGGAAACACAAGGAATCGAACGTGCCAGCACTTACTACGAATTAAGCGCGAGAATCTATGCGCGTGGCCAATATGACGAAGCTTTAGCATTGGCGGAAACCGCACGTGATATTTACTCCGAGTTGGGTTCTGCCGCCCCCACTGAAGGATTAGCTCAGGCCTACTCTGCAATTGGCTACAACTTAAATCAATTAAAGCGCATGACAGAGGCTGCGACCGCGATGAGCAAAGCAGTTGAACTATTGCGCGAAAACAAATCACCAATTGCACTAGAACTTGCTTGCACCTTAGGTGAGTGGTGGTTCAGCTCGAAGGAGTATCAAAACACCATTGATTGCATGGAGGAGTGCGCACGCGAGCACCTCATTGATGGCAATGAACTTGGTGCCGCTACTGATTTCCATCTAATTGGTTGCGCATATCGCGAGCTAAAGAAATACAAAGAGGCGCTAGAAGCTTTTTATGAAGCGCGCAAATACTTTAAAGCCGCCCGGGAAGTTATACATGTTGCGCGTTGCGATCAGAAGATTGCACATTGCTACACAGAGTTAGGTGATGCTGAATCAGCTTTAGCAGCAGCGCAAAAAGCGGTTGATGTCTTTACTACCGCTCATGATCACCGCAGATTGACTTACGCCTCATTCGAACTTGGTAAGGCCCAGG
>JBEDAQ010000083.1:0-4073 GCA_041177685.1 Actinomycetota bacterium
CAGCCAAGCTGGCGATTTTGCCGCTATTTATTCAATTGAAGTGGATGGGTTTATTGGACTCTCGTCTTGGATTGATTCTGGTTTACACCTCTGCAGCATTACCTGCGGCAGTTTTCATCATGAGCGGCTTTTTTAGATCATTACCCAATGATTTGGATAACGCGGCACGCATTGATGGTGCTAGTGAATTTGTACTTTTGCGCCGGGTTTTAGTGCCTTTGGTACGCCCCGGGATGGCGATTGTGGCTATTTATTCAGCGATTCCAATTTGGAATGACTTCTTCCTGCCCTTGGTATTTCTGCAAAGCCCAGAGAAGAAAACCTTGATGCAAGGCTTAACGGTGTTTTTTGGTCAATACGCCTCTCAGTGGGGGGTTCTCTTTGCCGGCCTTTGTTTAGCAGCACTACCGTTAGTAGTTCTTTATCTAGTGCTTTCCGAGCAGTTCATTAAGGGTCTAACAGCCGGTGCTGTGAAAGGCTGATGTCATGTTGAGTTTAGGGGTCGATGGTGGTGCTTCCTCAGCCAAATGGTGCTTAGTGAATGAATCGGGTGGGGTTGTAAAACAAGGAGCTCTGTCTCCAGTTGATGGACATCTCTACCGCAATGAATCACTAGAAAAGTTTCGGAATTTTACCAACGAGCTGAAAAATGAGTTGGGAGACTTAATCCCTGATGTAATCTCATTAGGAATTACCGGATTTGGAGCACCTAAATTAATTGAAGAGGAGTTAAAAGCGATATTCCCAAAGGCCAAGATTCATTTGAGCTCTGATATCGCATTGGCGTATTACTCAAAGTTTGCACCAGGACAGGGAATTTACCTTTATGCTGGAACCGGTTCGATAGCGGTGCACATCACACAAGACGGTAAAGAAATAACTTTTGGTGGTTGGGGTTATCTCCTTGGTGATGAAGGTGCCGGTTATTGGATTGGAAGGGAAGCGTTGCGACATTTGTTATTGCAAATTGAACAGTCACAGGAGTTAGATGGCCTATCTCAAAGAGTTAAAGAAGCTATAGGTGGGGCTGACTGGAGTTCAATCCGTGAGTTTGTTTATGGCAAAGATCGCTCTGCCATAGCCGCCCTAACACCATTGGTATCGCAGGCCGCTAAGGCTGATGTGGTTAGCGCCAAAACAATATTGGAAAGTGCGGCACAACACTTAGTTGAGCTAATCAAAAGAGCGCAAAAAACCTTGAAAAAAGAGGGTATTCCGCTGGCATTTGGCGGCGGTATTTCTGAAGAAGGTGTTGGAGTAAGAAAATTATTTGAGAGTTATTTGGGAGAGGTTGTTCTAATTGGTAACGGAGATCATGCATTAACCGCTGCTAAGTTCGGATTAAGGTCTTGACCATCCTTGACCAAAGGCAAATAAAAGAGAAGGATTAACTCAACCCTCGTTTGAAAGGAAGGCAAGTGAAACTACGTAAATTATGGACCGGTGTTGCGATTGCAGCCATGTTTGGTGGCGTTCTCGTAACCCAACCCGCAAAGGCTGCTGATACCAGCCTGGTGATTGGTAGCGTCCTAGATATCGATAAGACCGATCCACACACTGCAACCAACTTTGCAACAGTGCGTGGTCTTGGTTTGGTTTATGGCAGCTTGATTGAGATTGGTGCCAAGAACGCAATTAAGGGAGGTCTTGCAACCTCTTGGATATTTTCTAAAGATGGAAAGACTCTTACCCTAAATCTTCGTGAAGGTGTTAAGTTCCACGATGGTTCAGCATTTGATGCAGAGGATGCCAAGGCATCTCTCGAGCGCATTCTTGACACAAAGACCGGCGCAGCAGCTCGTGCAAATATCGCAACTATTACCTCAATTAAGGCAGATGGCCGCAAGTTAATTTTGACTATGTCAATTCCTAACGCACCAATTCTTGCTGCGTTAGAGGGAGTAAACATGGCGATGCTTTCCAAGGCTGATATCGATGCCGGAAAGATTGGCGGCAGCAACAAGCCAAATGGAACCGGTCCTTACAAGTTTATTTCTTGGGAGCCAACCCAATCTTTGAAGCTTTCAGCTAACGCTGATTACTTCATGGGTGAACCAAAGATTAAAGATGTAACCATTCGCGTAATTCCAAATGAAGCCTCAATCCTCTCTGCTCTAAACGCAGGAACAATTGGAATGGGAATCGTTACCGATCCGCTAATCGCACGTCAGGTCAAGAGCAATCTAAAGATGTTCAAGACTCCGGCGTTGGGTTATTACGCACTTCAGTTCAACAATAAAGTCGCACCTTTCAACGATAAGAATGTGCGCTTGGCGGTCCAGTGCGCAATCGATCGTCAGGAGCTAATCAACACAGCGCTTCTTGGCCAGGGACAGGTAACAGGTCCAATCACAAGCCCTGCATACCGCTCCGATGTAAATGCTCGTCCATGCCCTAAGCAGGATCTAGCAAAAGCCAAGGAGTACCTAGCAGCAGCAGGTAAGTCATCAGGCGTTACCTTCAAGACTTTGGTAACCAGCACCGGATGGGCTACATCTGTAGCAATGGCACAGAACTTGAAGGCGCAATTAGCAAAAGCCAACATCACAATGGAGCTCGATATCGTTGAGCAAGCTACATATGTTCCACGTTGGCTAGCGGCTGACTTCGTTGCGACATTGGCTAACAATGGTGGTCGTATCGATCCAGACACTATGTACACCCGTTACTTCACATCAACTGGAAACCTAAACAAGGTTGCCTCATACTCATCTGCAACTCTTGATGCAAACTTCATCAAGGGTAAGGCGAGTGGAAAAGTTGCTGAACGAAAAGGTGCCTATACCGCAATCTCCAAAGAGTTGGAGGACAACGCGGTTTGGGTATGGCTTGCTACTCCATTCGAGTATCGAGTAGCCACCAAGAAGCTTCGTGGATTCTCAGCTCTTGCAAATGGATCTTTGCTACAGCTACGTTCCGCGACACTTGGATAGTAAGTAATTAGGTAAGGCGTGTGGGGGAAACTCCACACGCCTTACATTTTTAAGAGAGTTTTAGATGCTAGAAGTTAATAGGAAAAGGTGAATGGGATTTCTTAAGCGTTTAGCTTCAGTACTGACCACACTTTTCGGAATTTCAGTATTTGTCTTTGTCGTATTGCGGGTTATTCCAGGCGACACCATCACTAGCTCCTTGGGAATTGAAACCGGAGTACTAACTCCGGAGCAGATTGATACTTTGCGTGCCTACTACGGCATTGATAAGCCATTAGTTGGGCAGTACCTATCGTGGATGGCTAGCTTTTTATCGGGAGATCTAGGTTTCTCCTATTCAACAGGTGCTCCAGTTTGGGATTTAACAAAGTCAGCGCTGCTCGTAACTATGCAGTTAGCCCTATTTGGCACGATTCTTGGGGTCTTAATCGGTATCTCGATCGGTATGTTCAGCGCCCGCAAGCCAGGCAGCGCCCGTGATTTCCTCGGCCAATTCTTTGGTTTGCTCGCACTTGCGATTCCAGGTTTTGTATTGAGTACAACCATAGTCACAGTTATGGCTAATAAGTTTCAATACTTTCCAAATGGCTACGAATATATGACGCCATTTGAGGATCTTTCAATGAATTTGCAGCAGATGCTTTTCCCTAGCCTGGTACTAGGAATCGCAGTAGCGGCTCCAGTAATGCGTACAACCAGATCTGCTTTGTTAGAGACAGTAGACAAGGATTTTGTTCGGACCGCATATGGAAAAGGAGTTAAGCCAAGGATTGTGAGATTACGCCATGTCTTGCGAAACTCCTTAATTCCAATTGTTACCATGACAGGAATCCAATTCGGTTATCTCTTGGGTGGAGCGGTAATTGTTGAGAAGATATTTGCTTTACCTGGAATGGGACGACAGATTCTTGATGCGATTAATAAGCGTGAGTATGCCACTGTGCAGAGCAGCATCATGGTCTTCGCCGTTCTCTTTGTAACTATCAACCTAATCACTGATTGGGTCTATCGAAAGGTGGATCCAAGAATCAAATGAAAACTGCGACCGGTAAAAGAGATTGGGTGCATTATTACTTTAAGAGCACCTCTGGAGTTATTGGTTTGTTTTTAGTTTTAGTAATGGTAATTCTCTCTCTAATC
>JBEDAQ010000084.1:0-5545 GCA_041177685.1 Actinomycetota bacterium
TTTCGCAATTACAGCAGATTGATCCAGCAATCGAAGAGGCATCAGCCTCTTTGGGTGCTGCAGGAGGAAAAACATTCCGCTTGATTACCCTGCCATTGATTAGCGGTGCTTATCTATCTGGCTTGATGTACGCCTTTGCACACTCGATGACCACACTCTCCCCAATTATTTTCTTGGTTACTCCAGATACTTCAATTCTGACTCAGAAGATCTTGGCCGAAGCCGATCAAGGTCGCTACGGCAACGTCTTTGCGCTCTGCTGCATTTTGATTGTTTTAATCATGGTTATCGGAGGTTTAATCAACCTCTTTGTAAGAAAAACCCAAGTTTCAGTTGATCGCCCGATGGTGACAGGACGCTAAGGAGAAATGATGGCAAGCAAAACCGGCAGCCTAAGACTCGAACGCCTAACAAAGGAGTTCGGCAACGGTAAAGAGAAGGTCGTAGCGGTCCGCGAACTTTCGCTAACAATCAATCCAGGTGAGTTCGTGACCCTACTTGGTCCTTCTGGTTGCGGAAAGACAACTGCGCTTCGCATGATTGCCGGATTTGAAACCCCCACCTCTGGAGATGTGTTGTTGGATGGAGAAAATTTGGTTGCGATGACACCAGATAAACGTCCTATGGGCATGGTGTTTCAGTCTTACGCTCTATTTCCTCACATGACAGTTTTTGACAATGTGGCTTATGGATTGCGTATCAAGAAGATGTCGAACGCAGAGATCAAAACTGCGGTTGCTGAAGTTTTGGAATCAATGAGCCTTTCCCATCTAGCGAATCGAGCCCCAAACCAACTTTCTGGAGGCCAACAACAACGTGTCGCACTCGCCCGCGCGATGGTTGTCCGTCCCAAAGTTTTGCTCTTTGATGAGCCGCTTTCTAACTTAGATGCCAAATTACGTGCCCAGATGCGTATTGAAATTCGTAACATTCAGCGACGCCTCGGAATTACCAGTATTTTCGTAACTCATGATCAAGATGAAGCAATGAGCCTTTCTGATCGAATTGTTGTTATGCGTAACGCAGTAGTTGAACAAGTGGGCAACCCAGATGAGGTTTACCGCCGCCCCGCATCGGTTTTTGTCGCTGACTTCATTGGCCGTTCCAATTTCCTTAAGGTTGAAAACGCTAAGAAGGCCCGCTCCGGTAAAGCTAATGTGGTTGTTGGCGGAGTAGAGCTTGAGGTTGCTGCGCAAGAAAATGCTTTGAGCTCAAAGCATCCAGTACTTCTGGTACGCCCGGAATCAATCTCAGTTACCGCCTCCAAATCGGCAAAACCGGGCAAGAGTGAAGGTGTGGTTTCAAATGTTGTGTTCTACGGAAACCATGTTGAGTACACATTAGATACCGATGAGGGCGTTATTTTGGCGGTAGTTTCAGATCCAATCTACGAAGAGATTGTTCCGGTTGGAAAGGTGGCCAAGTACTCCTTTGATGAGGATCGGGCCTGGCTGCTCCCCTCTGAATCTGCACAAGCCACTAAGGAGGATCAAGAGTGAACAAGCCAAACTATTTTCGATATACCGCCTACGCTCTCATAGCGGTCGGACTTATTAATCTTCGTTACCAAAGTGGTAAATCAGATCTGAGCACCACCACATTTGTGATTGTAGGTACAGGTGCTGTGATTTTTGCATTGACCTACCTTGGTTTTGGAAAGAAATTCCTAACCTCTTTGGGTGGAAAAGTAATCGTTTCATTGGCAGCGATCGCTGCTGCGCTTTTAGCCATCCTCAATTAATAACAAATTAATGTCTCAACCCTTGACCTTGCCGGAGATTAAAGCCCGCTGGAACCAGGTATTGGATTTGGTAGAACAGGAAAACCGTGTTGCCTGGCTGGCTTTTTTTGATGCTCGGTTGGTTTCCTTTGATAACAATCAACTTAGATTAAGTTTTGTAGATGCTGAGAAACTAAGCGGAGTACATGACTTTACAGCCGTTCGAAAGGAATCTCACCGCAACGTTTTGGAACAGGCGTGTGTTGAGATTTTTGAAGAGCAAATAGAGATAATAACGGAGTGATTCGACCGCGTTTTCTATCCCCACTTCTAGCGATTGTTCTAACCGCAACCCTTCTTTCTCCAACGCAGGCCGCCAAAGCATCTTCAACCTTTAATTTGGTTCAGACACCAGCATTTCCAGAGTACAAAGTCACCTTTCATGGAGTCATTAAACCCAAAGTCAAAAATGCGGTAGTTAGAATTGATGTTAAATTGGGAAATACGTGGAGCGATACGAGGTTACGTACCAAATCAACACCGAGTGGCGCTTGGAAAATTCAGGCACGTGCAACCGCATTGGCCGGGAAAGCTACATATAGAGCCACGGTTGCAATCGGTTCAAACTCTTTAACCACCCGCACCCGCTCAATAATCATTGAGCCCTCCCCCGAGATAAGCACTCCAGATGAGTTGATTGCATTAACCGGCCCCGGTGGTCGTATCCACGGAACTGATGTGAGCAGGTGGCAACATCCAGGTGATAAACCAATTGATTTTGTGAAGATGCATTCCGCAGGAATTCGTTTTGTCATAATAAAAGCTTCCGATACCCGAGATGATGCAGATGCCCTGGCCCTTAAATACTTACTGATGAATCGAAATGCAGCACAGGCTGCAGGGATTTACACTGGTTATTACCACTATGCGATACTGCCAAACACAACTGATCGCGCAGCAGTAATTAGAGATGCACAGGCTCAGGCTCAAAAAGCAATTTGGCGTTTATCAAGTTTAGGCGGCTATACCGAAAAAGATCTTCCTTATGCTTTGGATTTAGAAAATAACTGTGTTGCCAGTTCGGGTAGCAGCTGTACCAAGTACGCACCCAAAGCACTTGTTACTTTATGGGCCGAAACTTGGATGGAAACCTTGCATGAAAAAACTGGGCGCAAGCCATTTTTCTACTCCTATCCGACATTCTTAGAGCAGGCCATGGTGCGTAGTGAAAAGTTGCGGCAATATCCTTTATGGAAAGCGCAGTACGGAGTTAATCCCGCAGATCCAACCGCTGAGCCGGGTCGAAAGGTTTTCGGTTGTTTTGTGCACTCTTGGTCGACCTCTGATTGCTCGTCGTTATGGCAAATCTGGCAGTACTCCTCCTGTGGAATTGGCGAAAAGTATGGAGTTGCATCTACTCGCGTTGACTTAAATGTTTTTCGGGGCGATACCGCTTCTTTCTTACAACTAACTCGCGGTGTTTGGACCCCACAAACCGGAGATTACTTGCCCGTGAAAGAACCGACCTCCATGCTGATTACCGATATAAAAGCCAGTAGCACGGATAAACCGGTGCGAATAAAGGTTGAGGTCAAGAGACCGACAGGAAATCCAGTTGTTACCGGCACAGTTGCATTTAGGCTAAATGGCGAGCGACCACCAAAAGTTACTCAAACTCCAGCTAGAGATGCTTCTGGGGTTTGGACTTTAACTCTGCGAAATCTGCCCGCAGGATTAACAGAAGGATATGTTGCATTCGTTGATCAGACCGGAACCCATGCTGAGATTAGGCAAAATCTCTCATTCAATTTAGAGCAAGGACCTGAACCTTCTCCATCGCCGAAACCGACACCGCAACCAACAAAATCTCCAGTGGTAGTGGATACCTGCAAAGGGCAGATTAAAAATTAACTTGCTTTAGTAGCCGAGTTCTTCGCTGTCTTGAGAATTTGATTTTGACGCTCTACTAGAAGTTGGTACTCCTTGATTGATGAGTTCTTTTGCGCTTTCTTCCAGCCTAAGTGTGGCGCAATCAGATCTGCAATTACCTCCAAAACATTCAGTCCTTGATCTTTGTCTTCAAATGCAATTCTAGTTCTGCGCGAAAGGACATCATCGATGCTTCTGGCCCCTTCATGGGTAACTGAGTAAACAATCTCTGCGGAGATGTAGGGCAAATTTGGAATGACTTTATCGAAAAGCTCTGGGTTTTCCTGAGCAGGAGCTAAGACCTCTTCAATCAATGATCCGTAACGATTTAGGAGATGCTCAACAGTTGCCTCTGAAACTTTAAACTCCTTAGCCAGCATTGGAATTTGATTCATCAGAACTGTGTAACCCTCCGCGCCAATAATTGCCAAGGTCTCTGTTTCTGATTCTGGAGCTAGGCGACGTAAATGATTTATCGCTTCATCAACCGCATCCTGTGCCATGACACGGTAGGTCGTGTACTTGCCACCTGCGATAGATACAAAACCACGGGTTGGACTATCGACAACATGTTCGCGAGAGAGCTTTGTAGTTGGCGAATTAGGGTCTGTTGAAACTAAAGGTCTCAAGCCAGCAAAAACGCCTATGACCTGCTCTCGTCGTAACTTGGGTTCCAATACTCGGTTGGCCTGATTAATTATGTAAGTAACATCTTCAGCGGTTGCCAGCGGCTCTTCTCGACTCTCGTTGTAGTCGGTATCAGTTGTCCCCACTATCCACTTATCGCCCCAAGGGATAATGAACAACACCGAGATATCTGTCTTAATGATGACGCCGGATTCAGATTTGATGGCATCTCCTGGCACCACGATGTGCGAACCCTTTGACATGCGTACTGCATACCCTGGCTTTAGTCCAAACTTTTCATAAAGCGGATCGGTCCAAACGCCAGCAGCCATGATTGTAACTTTTGCTTTTACCTCAAAAACCTCTTCGCTCTCTAAATCCTTTACCTTTGCACCAACTATTGCGTTACCTCGTTTTATCAACTCTTCACAACGGGTGCGGGTTGTGATTACCGCTCCATACTTGGCGGCGGTCCTAGCAATCGTCATCGTATGGCGCGCATCATCAACCTGAGCATCAAAATATTGGAATCCGCCTGTAACCACATCTAATCGAAGTGAAGGCGCAATCTCACTAATTCTTTTCTGAGATAAATGCTTGTGCCATGGCAAAGCTCTTTTGAAACCACGCAACGCATCGTAAAGCGCCATTCCGGCACCAACATATGTGCGCTCCTTAAATTTCTCCTGCAACGGATAAAGGAATGAAACTGGTTTAACTAGATGGGGAGAGAGAGTGCTGACCATAAGTTCACGTTCATTTAGCGCTTCACGTACCAACTTGAAGTCGTACTGCTCTAGATAACGCAGACCACCATGAATTAACTTTGATGATTTAGAGGAGGTACCTGCTGCAAAATCTGAGTTTTCTACTAAAGCTATTCGTAAACCACGAGAGGCGGCATCTAACGCAATGCCTACTCCATTAATTCCGCCGCCAACAACAAGGATGTCGAACTCGGTGCTTGCCAAATCCTGCATGGCCTTTTGGCGTTGCTCCTGATTGAGGCTCGAATTTGAAAGCGGCACGGGCCTAGGATACGACCTATGTCTTACATCGGCTCACTTGACCAAGGAACATCTAGTACCAGATTCATAGTATTTGATGATGCTGGAAAGATTGTTGGGCAGCATCAGCTGGAGCACACGCAAATCCTGCCGCAGGCTGGGTGGGTTGAACATGATGCCGCAGAGATTTGGCAACGGACTAAAGATGTGATTGCTGAGGCGCTAAAAGCAGCCCGGATCTCCGGTGCAGAGTTGTCGGCGA
>JBEDAQ010000085.1:0-5963 GCA_041177685.1 Actinomycetota bacterium
GAGAGCAACACCTTTGGTCTCGAACTAGAGCTAACTGAAGGTATGCGTTTTGATAAGGGTTACATCTCTCCATACATGGTGACCGATACCGAGCGTATGGAAGCGGTTTTGGAGGATGCATATGTTTTGATCTGCAACTCCAAGATCTCAAACATAAAAGATCTAGTTCCAATTTTGGAGAAGGTAATGCAGGCTGGAAAGCCACTTGCCATCATCGCTGAAGATGTTGAGGGCGAAGCACTAGCCACACTTGTTGTAAATAAGATCCGTGGCACCTTCCGCTCTGCAGCTGTTAAAGCTCCAGGATTTGGTGACCGTCGCAAAGCGATGTTGCAAGATATTGCGATCTTGACCGGCGGAACTGTAATTTCTGAAGAGGTTGGTCTAAAGCTTGATGCAGCAACACTTGATCTTCTAGGCAAAGCCCGCAAGGTGGTAATCACAAAGGATGAAACCACAATCGTTGAGGGCGCTGGCGATGATGAAATGATCAAGGGCCGCGTCAATCAGATCCGTGCAGAGATTGAAAAGACCGATTCTGATTACGATCGCGAGAAGCTACAAGAGCGTCTTGCCAAGCTCGCTGGTGGTGTTGCGGTAATCAAAGCAGGAGCGGCTACCGAGGTAGAGCTCAAAGAGCGTAAGCACCGTATTGAAGATGCGGTTCGTAACGCAAAGGCTGCAGTAGAAGAGGGAATTGTCTCCGGAGGTGGCGTTGCACTACTTCAGGCATCAAAGAAAGCATTTGAAAAGTTGAAGCTTTCTGGTGATGAAGCAACCGGTGCAAAGATTGTTGAGTTTGCGGTCGAGGCTCCTTTGAAGCAGATTGCAATCAACGCTGGACTTGAAGGTGGAGTTATCGTTGAAAAGGTACGTCACCTCGAAGCCGGTCACGGTCTAAATGCTGCAACAGGTGAGTATGTAGATATGATCAAATCTGGCATCATCGATCCAGCTAAGGTCACCCGTTCTGCTCTACAAAACGCCGCATCAATCGCAGCCTTGTTCCTCACCACTGAGGCGGTAATTGCTGATAAACCAGAACCTAAGCCTGCGATGCCAGCTGCTCCAGGCGGAGATATGGACTTCTAATAAAACCTGCAATTTACTAAGTAAACGCCCGGTATTAACTGGGCGTTTACTTTTTCTGCCCACTATTGGCTCACATGAACACCGGCGGAGCCACTCTTCAACCACACGAAATTATCGATCGTGAGTTGAGTTGGCTGGATTTTAACTCCAGAGTTTTAGAGCTCGCCGAAGACAAGACCCTCCCACTTTTAGAACGGGTCCGTTTCTTATCTATCTTTTCCTCGAATCTAGATGACTTTTTCATGATACGGGTTGCTTCTGTAAAACTGAAGATTGAATCAGGTGCCACCTATACCAATGTTGCTGGCTATTCTCCGCAAGCACTTCTCGAAGAGATTATGCACAGAGCCAGGGGATTGGTCGAACGCCAGACAATCTGCTTTAACGATTCCATAATTCCAGCGCTCAGGGCAAATGGGATTGAGTTTGTGCATTGGGGCCAACTCGACACTCAAGAGCGAAGGTTTTTAGAGGAGATTTTTACAGATCAAATCTTTCCAGTTTTGACACCGTTAGCGGTAGATCCATCACACCCCTTCCCTTACATCTCAGGGCTATCTTTGAGCCTGGCGGTTATTGTTAAACATCCTGAAACATATGAAGAGTTCTTTGCTCGGGTAAAGGTTCCCAATGTGATTCCGCGGTTCATTCCAACCAACAATAAAGGAATCCTTCGCTTTATTTCTCTAGAAGAAATCATCTCCACTCATCTATCTGAGCTATTTCCCGGGATGATAATTGAGGATTACTACTCCTTTAGATTAACCCGTAATGAGGATTTGGATCTTGAAGAGGAAGAGATTGAAAATATCCTTGAAGCTATGGAACAGGAGCTGTTGCGCCGCAAATTTGGGCCACCAGTCCGTCTAGAGGTTGAATCAGATATCAAGCCTGAACTTTTGGAGCGTTTAGTTTCGGAGCTAGAGATGTCTAATCGCGATGTAATTAAATACCAGGGACCACTAGATCTAACCGGCCTAAATGCGATCGCTGATATTGATAGAGCCGAGTTGAAATTTCCACCGCATAGATCACAAATGCCAGCAGGATTAATTGAGACAGAAGAGGAGGAGCCCGAGGAGTTCTTTCAGCAGATCCGTCACCAAGAGTTGTTGCTGCACCACCCCTACGATTCCTTCTCCTCCTCTGTTGTGAAATTTGTTGAAACCGCCGCCTATGACCCGAAGGTATTGGCCATTAAGCAAACCCTGTATCGAACCTCGGGAGACTCTCCAATCATGGGTGCTTTGATTGAAGCAGCTCAGATGGGTAAGCAGGTTTTGGCGGTTGTGGAGATCCGCGCCAGATTTGATGAGATGGCAAATGTGCGCTGGGCCAGAAAACTGGAAGAGGCAGGCGTCCACGTCGTATATGGCTTAATGGGATTGAAAACCCATGCCAAACTATCTCTAGTTGTCCGGCAAGAAGCAGATGGTTTGCGCCGTTACTGCCACGTGGGAACAGGTAATTACAACCCAAAGACCGCCAGAGTTTATGAAGATTTTGGATTGTTGAGCTCAGATCCGGTTTTGTGTGACGATCTCACCCGACTTTTCAACCAACTCTCTGGGTTTGTCAGTGAAATTGGATTTAATCGTTTGATTGTTGCACCAAAATCATTGCGTCCCAATTTGCTGGCGAAAATTGAACGCGAGACAGAAAATGCAAAAGCAGGCAAGCCGGCTTACATTAAATTCAAGCTCAACTCATTGTTAGATGAGCAATTTGTTGCAGCACTTTATAGAGCCTCACAAGCGGGGGTTAAGGTTGATATTGCTGTTCGCGGCATTTGTGCCCTGAAGCCCGAAGTTCCCGGCTTATCTGAGAACATAAAAGTACGTTCAATCTTGGGACGATTCCTGGAGAACTCGCGAGTTTACTCCTTCGACAATAATGGCAATGAAGAGTTCTGGATTGGCAGCGCAGATTTAATGAATCGAAATTTGGATCGAAGAATTGAAACGTTAATCCGAGTAGATCAATCAGATCATAAATCTCAACTTAACCAGTTGTTGAATCTTTACTTCAGCGACGAGATTAAAAGATGGGAGATGAATATGTTTGGTATCTGGCAATTGGTTAATAAATCTACAGATGGAAGAAATTTGATGGATATTCAAGAGAGGTTGATTGAGGTAAGCCGTGGACGCAACTAATCTAATTCTTGCAGCGGGAGCGGTTGTATGGCGCCGGGGCCAAGATGATGAGATTGAACTAGCCCTAATTCACAGAACCAGGTACCAAGATTGGTCTCTCCCTAAAGGCAAGTTAGAGAACAACGAATCTCTTATCTCCTGCGCATACAGAGAGGTTCAGGAGGAGACCGGCTGTAATGTGAGATTTGGTCCATGTTTGGGTGAGATCACATATCAAGTGGATCAACAGGAAAAGAAAGTGACCTACTGGAGTGCAAAGTTTCTCTCGCAAGATGGAACACCAAGTCCAGATGAGGTTGACGAGGTTCGGTGGGTGCGTGTTGAAGAGGCGAAATCTCTAATCACTCGAAAGACAGATTTGGAAATTCTGCGCAGGTTTCAAGAGCTGGATTTAGATACTAAGCCATTGATATTACTCCGCCATGCAAAAGCCATAGAACGAACTGATTGGGCGGGAGAGGACACTGATCGACCTTTGAGTTCAGTGGGTGAACGACAGGCAAAGCGGCTACTTTCGACTCTGCAGCCATTTGGCGTCGAAGAGATTCACTCGTCGAGTGCTGTGAGGTGTTACGAAACTATAACCCCCATGGCCCGCTCTCTAAACATTGATTTTTTCTTCACTGATTCACTTTCTGAGGATGTACATCGCAAAGATAAGACCAGACCTGTTAAATATATTGAAAGGCTCCTGGTAAATAATTACCCAATCTTGATTTGTAGCCATAATCCGGTTTTGCCAAATGTGGTCTCTGGTTTTGTGGAGAAGTTTGGAGTTGAGATTGATGAAACCAAGTTAGAACCTGGGGATTCCTGGGTTATTCACCATATTGAGCGAGAAGTTGTAGCGATTGAATTCCTACCGGGTCCAAAAGTTTAGGACTCCATCCAATCCATCCACTTAAGAACAATCCCTTCACGAAGCGCCCAAGGGCAAATCTCCAATACCTCTATATCAAGGTTGCGCATTACGCTCTCTGCAACTAGAGCTCCCGCTGTTATTTGCCGGGCTCGGGTAATTGAAACACCTGGTAACTCCGCTCTTTCATCTTGAGTCATCTCAGCAAGTTTTGGAGTAACTCGTCTCAGCGAGTCCAACTTTAAGATTTTGTTATTGCCATCAATCCAATCGCAACAAATGCGAGCCAATGTTCGCAAGGTCTTGCTTGTGGCAATAGCCCGGTCAGTCTCTTGATGATGCAACATACTAGGAAGCACCTCAGCGATATTTTCCTCTATGAAATCCCGCAGATTTCTAAGGGATTTTTTGGTAAACGGGTCTCCCTCTAAATGTGATTTGGTGAGTCTGGAGGCACCGAGAGGTAATGAAATTGCTACATCAGGTACCTCATTAACGCCAACTGCCATTTCTAGTGAGCCACCGCCAATATCTAGCATCAGCAATCTGCCACTTGACCACCCAAACCATCGACGTGCCGCCAGAAAAGTTATCTTTGCTTCATCTTCACCACTCAAAACTTGTAAATCAATTTCAAAATCCTGGTTTATCTTGGCAATAATCTCATTTCCATTTCGGGACTCTCTCAAAGCAGAGGTTGCAAATGGCAGTAGCTCTTCAGTGTTTGCCTGACGAGCCGCTTCTAGAGAGCTCCTAATCGCCTCTCGGAGAAGACGAACTCCCTCGGCAGAAATAAAACCATCTGCTGATAAATACTCTGTTAATCGAATTTCCTCTTTGTGACTGACGTGAGGATTTGGTCTAGCGCCTGGTGATGCATCGACAACTTGAAGATGGACGGTATTGGAACCTACATCTAGAACCCCTAAGCGCACCTGCACACTCTACTTTGCCAGGTTCAAGTTGTTGCGAATAGACTCTAACAATGGCTCGCCCCTCCAAATCAAAAGCTGCAGACACTTTTGCAGCCGCGGAGCTCGCACGCGCTGCGGCTTTAGAAGATGCTAAAAATGAAGAGTATGTTGGCACGTTAATCTCTATCGATTCCGATGATGATCATGTCGCCACCTATTTGTTTGAAGCATTTCTACCTGGTTATGTCGGTTGGCGTTGGGCGGTAACCGTTGCCAAAGTTGGTACTGACAGCGCTGCAACAATCTGCGATGTTGTTCTATTGCCGGGTAGTGAAGCCTTGCTTGCTCCAGAGTGGATTCCTTACAGCAGCCGTATCACCGCCGAGGATGTTGGAGTTGGCACCATCGTTCCAACCGCTCCTGATGATCCTCGTTTAGTTCCTACTAATAATGTATTGCCATCTGATGAAGAGTTAGATCTACATGAGTTATTTGAACTAGGTGCTGGACGGGTACGCGTACTTTCTATTGAAGGTCGCGATCAAGCCGCGAAACGTTGGATTGAAGGGGATCGCGGACCAAACGCTCCAATTGCTCAATACGCTCCCAAGAACTGCGGTAGCTGTGGTTTTTATCTTCCAATCGCAGGCTCATTCCGCCAAGCTTTTGGTGTTTGCGCAAACGCAATCTCACCTGAAGATGCCCGGGTAGTCTCTGTAAATCATGGATGCGGCGCGCATTCAGAGGCGATAAACTAGCCCTCTGTCCGCAAACCGCGGCGCACACGACACCGAAACCTTGTAAAAAGGATTTAACTATCTAGGAGGAACCCGTCATGCCAGTCGGACGCGTTAAATGGTTTAGCCTCGAAAAAGGTTTTGGATTTATCTCCTCAGATGAGGGCGAAGATGTTTATTTAGCAGCATCTGCTTTGCCAGAAGG
>JBEDAQ010000086.1:0-3923 GCA_041177685.1 Actinomycetota bacterium
ATCGGCAGCGCGTTTTCATCCCCACGCATGTAAGCCTCACGTTGTTGAGCGCGCAAAACCCGAGCCTGTGCTTTCTGCAATTTCTTAGCCTGCTTGTTTGCCGCTGGAGCTAGTCGGTTAACGACATTTTGTTGCTCCGCCTCTTTACGTCTTGGCGTTGGCCGACCTTTTTTCTCGCTCATATGGCTAAGGTAAAGCCAGCATTCGCTCTAGTGCAACTCGGGCGTGATGTGCTGTGCGCTCATCTACTTTGATTTGGTTCACCAAACGCCCCTCAACCAAAGACTCCATCGCCCACACTAGGTGCGGAAGATCAATCCGGTTCATGGTTGAGCAATAGCAGACGGTCTTATCAAGGAAAATCACATTTTTATCCGGGTTTGCCGCAGCCAGACGTTTGACCAGATTTAGTTCAGTTCCTACCGCCCATGAACTGCCTGCAGGTGCAGCAGAAACCGTCTTAATTATCATCTCTGTACTACCAACAACATCACTATTCTTAACTACATCATGTTGACATTCAGGATGAACAATCACATTTATTCCTGGAACGCGCTCTCTAACCTCTGCAATATTTTCAGTGCTGAAACGTCCATGAACCGAGCAGTGTCCACGCCACAAAATTACTTTAGCGGCCAGGAGCTCATCATCGCTTAAACCACCATTTGCTTTCCACGGATTCCAAACCACACAATCAGATAGCTGCATTCCAAGTTTGAGTACCGCCGTATTTCTTCCTAAATGTTGATCAGGAAGGAAGAAAACCTTTTCACCTTTTTCAAAGGCCCATCGCATCGCGCGTTCGGCATTTGATGATGTGCAAACCGTTCCACCATTTTCGCCAGTGAAAGATTTGATTGCGGCAGAGGAGTTCATGTAGGTCACCGGAATACTTTTTTCGGCGATACCCAATCTCTGAAATACCTTCCATGCATCAGCAACTTGGTTAGCGGTTGCCATGTCCGCCATAGAGCAACCTGCAGCCAGGTCGGGAAGAATTACCTTTTGTGCAGCGCTAGTGAGAATGTCGGCGCTTTCAGCCATAAAGTGAACACCGCAGAAAAAAATAAACTCCGCTTTAGAGTTATCTGCAGCGGCCTGTGCCAACTTAAATGAGTCACCGGTTATGTCGGCATATTGGATAACTTCATCCCTCTGATAATGATGGCCAAGCACCATGGCCTTACCGCCAAGAGCAGCGCGAGCAGCTGTGGCTCGGGAAACAAGTGTTGGGTCGCTGGCCGCCGGTAGTTCGCCGGTGCAGGAGACGCCACGCTCGCTAGAAAGGTCTGCGCCTTTCCCGAGTAAAAGGAGATCGCTAAGCGAGGTCATGCTCCATTATCTCTCTAAATGGAGATTAAATGGAAAATTGGAATGCACCGAGTAAAGTATGCGTTGCACTCACCAGTCAGAGACAAGCCGAACCAGCGAAGAGGTCAAAAATGAGTACAGAGGCGACAACTACAGCAACAGGAATCAACCTAACCTCCGGGGCTGCCGAAAAGGTTGCCGCTTTGTTGGCACAAGAGGGTCGCGATGATTTAACTCTGCGCGTTGCGGTACAACCCGGCGGTTGCTCAGGTCTTCGCTACCAACTCTATTTTGATGATCGTTCGCTTGATGGAGATACCGTTGTTGAATTTGGCTCGGTAAAAGTAGTCACAGACAAAATGAGCACCCCTTACTTAATGGGCGCGACAATTGATTTTGTTGACACTATCTCAAAGCAGGGTTTCACTATCGATAACCCAAATGCTCAGGGCTCCTGCGCCTGTGGCGATTCCTTTAACTAACCATATTTAATATAGCGCCTTCAGCAGAACAGAAATAAGCTCTCTAACACTTTCTGGGCTCTGCTCTGTCTTGAAGGTAACTCGAAAGTTGCCATCCATTCCAAATCCCATAGCGGTCAATACATGGCTTGGCTCCATGGCTCCACTGCCACAGGCAGATCCGGCATCAATTAGGAATCCGCTTTGTTCAACTTTGCGCAGCACCTCTTCGGCGATGACATTTGGAATCGAGAAGGCCAAATAGCGCGGATCGCAATTTGAAACATTACCTGCAACCCTTACCTCTGGTATTGATTCAACTAGCAGTTTTCTAGCGAGATCATTTAATGCCAAAAGTTGTCTATCGCGATCCGCTTTTTCATTCAGCCAATTCTCCAGTGCGACCGCACAAGCTAGTAGAAGCGGTTTGGAGTAGGAGCCGTAAACCCTTCGTTTATCGATCTGCGGTCCGGGATTTTTCCAACCACCGCGATTTGAAATACCTAGAATCGCGATGCCCTGAGGTCCGCGGAAAACTCTTGGATCCCAAAGAGCGCTGGACCAGTTTTGTGGGGCTCTATTCAGCTCGGTATCCGCTGTCATGTCAGCAAATAACAACTGATTCTCTTTTGGGGATGGCAGATTTTGTCTTACGCCAGTTTCCCGATTTACCGATTGCCAACTAATAATCGAATTTGGCGTAGTTGCATCAAAGTTAACTATCCCCAATTCATTGGGCTGCAAAATCTCCACATCGCCATTCAAAGCTTGATGTTCCCGGGCGAAGGCGTGAACAACCTGGCGGTCTACAGCTGATAAAAAGAACTTGTTTTTCTGGTTATGTAACAGTCCAGCTATGGCGGTTTGGAAGCCAAAACCAAGCTCTCCGACAAACTCCAACTCAGTGCTCTCGACACCTAGATTGGCAGCGATGCTCTCCTTGGCTGTAGCAATTAGGTTTCGTAGCTTTGCTGATTGCTGGTGGATCTTTGAGGGGTCGGGCCAACCCTTTGAAAAGAACTCAGAGAGCAAAGCCTCGGCCGCCGGATGTAGCGGTTCCTCACTTTGAAAATCGCGCTCTGTGATAGGGGACACCCTTAGAACGGTACCCGCTAATGGGCTCTAATGCGAGGTGCGACTATCCTTTGCATATGTTTCGCCGCATACGAATTTTAGCTGTGCTTGCGCTAGTCACCCTGTTGGCCGGGTGTGGGAATGAAGAGTTAACCGGCGTTGGGTACCGCGGTGATGTTTCAAGTGTAAATGAATCTTCATTTGCTTTGTGGCAAGGAGCCTGGTTAACGGCGGCAATCGTTGGCGCTATCACTCTAATTTTAATTCTTTGGCCGCCTCTTTTTCACCGCAAAAAAGAGGGTCAGCCTTTCCCTCGACAAACTCAGTACAACGTTCCAGCTGAAATTGCCTACACCGTAATTCCATTCATAATCGTTGCGGTGCTTTTTGGATACACAGCTAAAGCTGAGAGCGAAATCGTAAAAGTGACGCCGCCTACAAATACTGCGGTACATGACATCACAGTAAATGGAATTCAATGGTCCTGGCAGTTCACTTATGAAGAGGCTGGAGCTGGCACAACAGTTACTGGAACTCCAGCTCAACCACCGGTTTTATACATGCCACTCGGAGAAAAGGTCCGATTCACCTTCACCGCTAGCGATGTAATCCACTCCTTCTGGGTGCCGGATTTCATGATTCAGATGCAAAACATTCCAGGGGTAACAAACAACTTGGAGTTCACGGCAAATGAATTAGGGGAGTTCCGCGGTTTTTGTAACATCCTTTGTGGCAGACAACATGCACAGATGAGATTTACGGTAAAGGTCGTAACACCACAGGAGTACGACACTTACATCCAATCCCTAAAGGCTGGAGCTAACGCATGACAACCTATGCAACCCGTCCAATTGCTGATGAGGCAAGACCATCAACCCCTGCGCCGACTAGCAAAGGAAAGCTGGCGGTAAAGCTTTTAACCAGCACAGACCATAAGACCATTGGTTACCTTTACTTAGGCACTTCGTTTGTTTGGTTTTTGATTGGCGGAATTTTGGCTCTCCTGATTAGAGCCGAGTTAACCCGCCCCGGTATGCAGTTTTTAAGCTCCGAGCAGTATAACCAGGTATTCACGAT
>JBEDAQ010000087.1:0-3018 GCA_041177685.1 Actinomycetota bacterium
AAGCTGGCCATGCATCACACGGCGTAATCCGTTTAATTGAATACACCAACTTCGTTAAAAAAGGCACGGTTATTCCAAATGCAAAGCCGGAAATAATCTCCGAGCGTGGTGCAACCATAGCAATTGATGGAAACTGGGGATGGGGCCAGATTGCGTGCAAATTTGCCCTAGATATTGTCAGAGAGAAAATCAAAGATTTAGGAACTGTCTCAATTACCGTAAAGAATGTTAATCACATTGGCAGACTTGGTGAGTATGTAGAGGCTTTGGCAATTGATAATTATGTTTCCTTAATGTGGTGCAACTCTGATCCGTCTGTCGCAGCTTTTGGTGGACGAGAGAGGTTATTTGGCACCAATCCATTTGCTGCGGGAATTCCAAATGGTGAAACTCCCATGGTGATTGATTTTGCCACCGCGGCTTCAGCAGAAGGCAAGTTGCGGGTAGCGCGAGCAAACAATCAATCAATAGGACCCGGCACAGTCATAGATAGGAATGGTATTGAAAGTTTGGATCCAAATGCTTTTTACGAAGGTGGAGCGCTTCTTCCATTTGGCGGTCATAAGGGTTACTGCATGTCTTTAATGATTGAAATTCTCGGTGGCGCAATCTCTGGTGGACACCCAGCGACTAGCTCAAGATATCAACGGGGCAATGGCACCATTTTAATCGCCATGAATCCAGAATTTTTCGTACCAGCTGACTCATTTGCTCAAGATATTGCTGAGTCGGTAGCAAAAATCTCTGGGACAACACCATCAGATATCAGTAAACCCGTGTTGCTTCCTGGCCAAGTTGAGAATATGCAGAGAGCCAAAAACCAAGGTGGAATAAGCATTTCTAGCCCTATTTGGGAGAGCATTGTCGAGTTAGAAAAGGGGCTTTAGTTAACGCTTCTTCTTAGGTTTTGGCTCAGTAGCAATAGGTGCTTCGGCAAAGTGTTTTGAAACTCTTTCGAAGCCACGTGATACGTGGTCATGAATCTCTTTGCGAGCCGAACCAAGTTTTCTTGAGGAAACCACTTCAAGAACTCTTTGGTGGTCACTCTCCCAAGTTGGCATGTAATTCTTATTTACATTCTCATCTCGAGACCAGGTGTAGACCAGGAATGCGTGGATCTGAGAACGTAAAATCTCCCAAGCCTTAAACAAACGATCATGATGCGCTGCTTTGAAAAGCGCGGTGTGAAAATCCAAGTCAATCTTGCTTACTTCACGCGGCGTTCTTTGTTTATCTGGAAGTCTTCGGTAGTAGGTAAGTATCTCTTCCATTTCCGCAAGATCTGCAGAGGTTGCATTTTTACAGGCCCATTCCAGAGCTAACTCTTCCAAAACACTTCGCAGCGAGTAAATTTCCTCTAGATCATGCTTATTCCAAGATGCGATACGCGCACCTTTGTGTCTTTCGATATGTACAAGTCCTTCACGTTCTAATCTCATAAGCGCTTCACGGACCGGCCCGCGGGAGACTCCCATTTGGGCTGCCAAGTCATCCTCGGCTAAGCGACGGCCAGGCTCCAGTTCGTGAGAAACAATCGCCTCACGCAGATCATCGGTAACTACATCAGCTAAAACTCTTCTTGAAGCAATACCTAAAGACAACGGCCGATCTGCCATGTTGACTCCTTGTTGTTGTTTGTTAACAATAACTGTAGTCGCATTACAAAGGATTTGCCATGTTTTCCTTATTGCCTGACCGGGTAAAGGTTTAGTAATGACCTAAATTGCCACCTGCGTTGAAGGCTAAATTGCCCCCATCAACCGGCAATATGACTCCAGTAACCATCGCCGCGGCATCGCTTGCCAAATAATGCACCGCATTTGCGATGTCCTCTGGCTCTGCAACCCTTCCCAATGGAATTCCCTGAAGCAATCTGGTCATCAAAATCTGGGCTTTTTCACCCTCAGTTTCTACCCAACGACGCCACCCAGGAGTGTTCACCGAGCATGGCTGGATGGCATTGACTCTTATTCCAGCGGTCGCCCATTCAATTGCGAGTTCACGGGTCATCTGAATTACACCGCCTTTTGCGGTGCTGTAAGCAAAATTACCGCGGCCAATCGCTGAGCTGCCCGCAATTGATGCAATGTTAACGAGCGCAGCCTTCTTCTTGGCCCGCAAAACTAATTTAGAAAACTCCCTGGCATTTAGGAAGTAGCCTTTTAGAGATGTATCCATGACTCGATCCCACTCCGCAACAGTGGTGTCCTGTGGCGCAGTGTGAATTCCTTGCGCCGCATTGTTAATCAAAATATCAGGAGCCCCAAACTTGTTTGCAATCTCGGAGAAAATTCTGACTACATCATCCTCTTTACTGGCATTGCCGACAAAGGTATGGACCTCTATTTTCTTAGCTTCAAGTTCCTTGGCTAATCTTTGTAGCCCTGATTCATCTACATCAGTTGCAAAAATAACTGCACCTGCGCCACCAAGTTGATGACATGTAGCACTGCCAATACCTCCTGCAGCACCAGTGATTACAACTTTTTTGCCAGTCAGATCAAATACATTTGTAGTCATTATTTTCTTCTCGCTAGTAGGACATTACTTTTTTAACAGCGTCAACAATTCCTGCCACCGATGGAATAGCGGCCTCAGACATCTGTGGGTTGGCACTTAGAGGTGCTCTAGCTCCACCAACTCGAACAATCGGTCCCTTTAGATGTTTGAAGTTTGCCTCAGATGCAGTTGCAGCAATCTCGGCGGTTATTGAGCCAAACATGGGAGCTTCATCAGCAACAACTACACGGCCAAAACGCTGCACGGTCTCATTAATCGTGTCGGTATCTAGGGGGTAAAGAGTGCGTAAATCAATGATTTCCACATCAATACCCTGTTCAGCCAATGTTTGTGCCGCCTTTTGAGCGGTCACAATCGTGTATCCATAGGTAATTATGGCGGCATCCTTGCCGGGCTTAACAACGTTGGCACTTCCAAATGGAATTAGTGTGTTCTCATCACCAATTTCACCGCGTACACCAGATAACTTCTTATGCATCAAGAAAACTACTGGATCTG
>JBEDAQ010000088.1:0-17366 GCA_041177685.1 Actinomycetota bacterium
CTGTAATGCCGACCCAATCCTGATTTGCGGATTGATATTTAACATCAACCTTCCCAAGTAGATCTTGATCCAAGGAACGTAATAAACCGGCGGCACTCACCGCACCCAGAGATCCTGCATCTTGCGAAAGAAACAGGTCGGCGGGGGAGTTTTCTCCCTCCTCCAAAATCTGAGCCGCTAGGGCCGCTGAATCTCCATAACGAACATCTAGCTGGATGCCGGTTTTCTCTGTGAACTCGGCAAGGAATGGAGCTATGAACTCCTCGCTACGACCCGAGTAAATGACCAAACTCTGGCCCTCACTGCTGTCGGAACTACATCCGACCAATGTTGAGGCTAGGGCGGCAAAGCTCGCCAAAGCCAGGAATACACGTGATTTCTTCAATTTTGAACTCATGGCGCCACCATAGGCCTAAGCTTGGAATTACGCAACATAAGTGTTGCGTAATTCATCTCACTCCGATGTGGTCGGGTTTTCCGCCGCTGCGGAGTGATCCAACTCTGGAGGAGGTGGCAACGGTTCACTCTCTGCCAAAGCGGCGCTCAAAATGGATGCGCACTTTTCAATTTGCCACTCTCGGGCACCATTTAGCCGCAGTTGAGTTTGAGTAGTTTCAATGAGTTTTGGGTTTAACTCCAGCACCCGCTCTTTGCCGTCATCAAAACAAATCTTGCGAACCAATTCAGGGGTAAGAAGATTTTCCAGTGGCATTGCCAATTCACTGGCAACGGCTGCCAAATTATGTTTGGCATGAGACAAGTGCGCATGCGCCAAAGGGAATTTAACTTTCCAAATCTTGGCAGGAGGCAGGGAATCAGATTTACCACGCAACTGGGGCCAATCAGACTCCTTCAAACTGCTTGCTGCAAGATAAATCTCTAGCCAAGTATCAATATAACTTTTCTGCAGTTCATTGCGTACCCGGGCTTTTACCTCTGGAAGTTTCAATAACTCAGCTCTGGTTTTAATCTGTGATTTTGCCAGCGCGACAATTACGTAATCAGAAAGTAATCGTCCAGGAGCTAAATCAATCTCGGATGCAATTTGATCCCTTTTATGCCAAAGCTCACGAATAATCGCTAATTGATATCTAGATTTAATCTCATGCATCCCTGAGGTTCGGCGCCAAGGTTCATTTCTTGTCTTTGGTGGTGGCGCCTTTAGTATGGCTGCAAAATCCTGCATCGCCCAAGTCAACTTACCTTGACTCTCTAGCAATTTTGCAATTTCATCTTTTAAATCTAGAAGGACTGCAACATCCAAAGCGGCATAATCAAGCCACTCTTTCTCAAGTGGTCTTAATGACCAATCAACTGCAGAGTGCTCTTTGGCCAGTGATATTTCAAGAAGTGATTCACAAAGCGCCCCTAAACCAACCCTTTCGCACCCTGCTATTCGTGCCCCAAGCTCAGTGTCAAAAAGTAAGGTCGGATGAATGCCAAACTCTCGGAGACAGTGTAGGTCTTGGGTGCTGGCGTGAATAACCGTTTC
The DNA here is from genome assembly GCA_041177685.1 of Actinomycetota bacterium. Lineage (GTDB taxonomy): Bacteria > Actinomycetota > Actinomycetes > Nanopelagicales > Nanopelagicaceae > MAG-120802. Next base: position 1,493 of record JBEDAQ010000088.1, read on the forward strand.
GCAACCACTTAAAACCTCGTTTAACTTTTTAATTAGCGGGGAGTCTTTTAGCGGTATCGGATCGATTAGATGTAAACCGCCATCCCGTCGAAATAATTGAATCAAATAAGCGCGAGAGCTGTAACGAAAACCGGAGGCGCGTTCAGCATCAACCGCAATAGCTCCGTATCCCGAGCTAAGTTGTTTGATGCACTCGGCTAACTGCGATTCAGTTGTGATTAGTTCTGGGGTTCCCTGTTCGGGGGTCAGCAAAGCTCGCACGATTTAACTGCTTAACGTTTAGCTGGCAGAGTTGCTACACCTTCGGGAACCGGTGGTAGACCAGCAGCGCTGGCCATTAACTCGAGCCATGCATTTACATGGTTTATCAAATCTTTGGGATCAGCAGGGGTCCATGACGCCCTAATCTCAATCTCTGATGACTCATCTTGAGGTGAGAGTTGTCCAAATGAAGCGCTCATCACTCGAGTGACAGTGCCACTTGGTGCCAGGTAATTTGCCGAAAGATTATTGAGAGCATCAATGAACCAAGACCAACCAACATCTGGAAGAAGTGGATCGGACTCCATCTCCGTCTCCAGTGCGGATCTAACAAATGTTACGCAACGAAACTTTCCCTCCCAAGCCTCTTGTCCCTCCGGATCATGCAACAAAACAAAACGGCCCGTGGCGACATCGATATCACCATCTACTAAATCTGCGGAGATGGCATAAGCAAAAGGGGCAAGACGTTGGGGCGCTGGAATTTCAGAGATGGAAATCTGCGCTCTGGTTTTGAGTTGTTTGATCTCTTCAATAACGGCATGAAAGAAATCAGTTTCATTCCTCACGAAACAAACCTCACACGACAAGGGTAGCCAGTATCCTTTGCAAATGGGTTCATTGCTTGCGCTTTTATCCAGTGTTTTGTGGGGCACAGCTGATTACTTGGCTGGGAATCTATCCAAACGTTACAAAGCTATAGCGGTTACGGGAGTTTCGCAGTTTTTCGGATTGCTCTTTGGTATATCCGCGATACTTTTATTTAGCGATTTTATTAAACCCAACCTCTCTTGGAACGGCTATCTAATTCCCGGCGTAATAGCGGGAATCGCTGGATTCATTGGACTTATCTCGTTTTATACCGGGCTAGCAACCGGTCGCATGGGGGTTGTCTCACCAATTAGCTCCTTATCGGTTGTCATTCCATTGATCTTTGCTTTAGTAAGAGGTGAACGACCTACGATGTTACAAACTGCGGGAATCGTAATCGCTATAGCTGGGGCGTTTATGGCGAGCGGACCTGAGATTAAAAATGGCTTGCCAATAAAACCCTTAATTTTTGCAGTTGTTGCTGCACTGGGTTTTGGAACCGCTCTAACCTTTATTGCAATTGGATCTGAAACAGACTCACTTCACACCATGACCGCAATGCGAGTTGCTTCCGTAACGGTTTGTATTTTCTTGGCCCTTAAATTTAAGACCATTGGTGGATTTGTAAAAAGTAATGTTCCGCTACTCGTTTTTATTGGAGTTGCAGATTTTCTCGCTAATTTCCTGCTTGGAGTTGCAACCACCAAAGGATTGGTTTCTATTGCTATGGTTTTTGGCTCACTGTTCCCGATCGTAACGATTCTTTTGGCTTTCAAATTCCTGCATGAGAGATTAATGAAGGTGCAATACGTTGGTATCGCATTTGCTCTTGGTGGAGTTATTTTGATCGCGGCCTCTTAAGGTTTTTAAGCCTTCGGTCTCCAAATCTCAAATTTACTTCCCGATGCATTTTCATGGCTAGTCAACTCGTAGTTTTTCTCCAGTAAAACATCATCCCAAAAATCGCCATCACCAGATTTTGGGGTTCGAGTGATAAGAAGAGCCTCAATGGATTTATCTTGAATTAGAGTTTGAAGAAAATTAACACCACCTTCGATTAAGACCGGAGCGCCAACTTTCTTTAGCGCTACTGCAATCATCTCCCTTGGCGATAAGTTGGCGACATAAAGTTTTTCATCTTGAATTGGAGTTAAGTTGGCGCTGGCGACAAAGACTGGTAGCGGGGCTTTCTGGTAGGGCTCATTGCGAAAGGTATTACCGCCAATAATTAACGCCTTGGCCGAGGCTCGTACTTGGTGAAATCTGATGCCATCTTCTGGAGTGCGAAGCGGTGATGACCTACCTGCGGCGCTGGTTGCCTGGTTAGAGCCCACCATTATGTTGGCCAATACCTTGGCCTGGGCGGGGATGGATGGCTCAGCGACACTCATATGACGAAGGTACCGAATGTCAGTGGTCAGATTTAACTTATCTTCATGATTATCGATTGTGAAAGTTGTGTAATGAGAGATATCGCCTGTAAGGATTGTGTGGTCTCAGTCCTGATCGCCGCGCCAGCCCCAGCAGTTAATGTGGATGCTGAGGAAGCACGGGTTATCGATTTACTGGCATCTCGAGGGATGATTCCACCCTTGCGATACGCTCAAAATGGAAAAATAGATGGGAATTCACAGGATTCCAAGGCGCTCTCAGGTTGAGTTAAGAGTGATTCCGCAGTTAGCCTAAACCGATGATTTTGCGGTATCGACAAGGCCAGTGGCGCGTAGCCCTCTTCTGCCTATCTGCCTGCTTGATCGCAACCCTAGCTCCTTCAGCTTCTGCGGCTCCTTCTGCCGATCTGCGCTCAGTGCGGGCTGAAGTGGAAAGGCTGCAAGAGGATGCTGCTGAGGCGGGAGAAAATGCCCAAGCTGCCAAAATTCAATTAGCAAAACTTAAGAAACAACTAGATTCAGTACAGCAACAAGCTGATCTACAAAAACAAAGCGTCCAATCAATCGAGAAATCCTTAGCCGCCATCGCTGTGGCCCGATATAAATCCACTGGACTAGGCGAAGGCCTCGAACTTCTTTTCTCCTCAGATCCATCTTTGTACCTATCTGCTGCGGGCTCTTTGGAAAATGTCACTAGAAAACAGGCGATTGAGTTAAGAAAGTACGCCACGGCAAAACAAAGACTTGATGCGACATCTCTTACCGTCGGTGACAAATTACGTTTGGTTCAAGCTGCGGAAGCTAGGTATCGCGCACAGGCCTCGCAGGTTAAAGCCAAATTGGCGCAAGCGGAAAAATTATTAGCAAAATTAGAAAAAGCCGATCGGGAGAGATTATTAAAACTCCAAGCGATGGATGAAGAGGAGCGCCGTAGATACTCACTAGAGCAAGCCAAGTTAGCAAATGCGGTTTCTGGTCGTGCAGGTACCGCATTGAGATATGCCGTCAAGCAAATTGGTGACAGTTACGTATGGGGTGCGGCAGGTCCAATTAAGTGGGATTGCTCTGGATTAACGATGCGCGCCTTCCAACAAGCTGGTGTCAGGTTGCCACACTCATCCCGTGCGCAATTTGGTTATGGCAGATCAATATCGCGTAGTAATTTGCAGCCCGGTGATCTAGTCTTCTTCGGTTCTCCAATCTCGCACGTAGGAATTTATATTGGCAAAAACAAGATGGTCCATGCGCCACGCCCAGGCGCACGAGTGCAGATTGCTGAATTTGGAAATTACTTTGGCCGCAAGAAATATGTTGGCGCCCGCCGTCTCTAATGGCCTCGATACTTTTAGTAACAAATGATTTTGGTCCTCGAGCTGGCGGTATTGAAAGCTTTGTAATTGGCCTGCTCGAGAGAATCCCGGTTGGCGAAGTAGTCGTCTACACCTCTTTCCAACCAGATCACGAAAGCTATGACCAGAAATGGCTCTCTGACTTTCAAGTTAGAGTAATTCGCGATAAGTCAAAGGTTTTACTGCCAACACCGCGAGTCATCAGGGAGCTCCAAGCGCTTATAAGACAAAACTCAATAACCAAGGTTTGGTTTGGCGCAGCCGCACCACTCGGAGTTGCTTCTCGTTGGCTCCGAAAAGCGGGAGCAACTCGGATTGTTGCCTTAACCCATGGGCATGAGGTTTGGTGGTCAAAAATCTGGCCCTTTTCATGGGCCATCTCCGAGATTGGCAAACAGGTTGATTATTTAACTTACCTTGGTACTTTCACTAAATCAGCCTTATCGCCTCATATAAAAGATGCCAGCAAATTAATAAGAGTTGCTCCAGGTATTGATACAGATCATTTTTCGCCCAGCGATTCAATGAGTTTAAGACAGAGACATGGTCTTGGTAGTCGACCGACCATAGTCAGTGTGGGAAGACTGGTACACCGTAAAGGACAAGACCGCTTAATTGAGGCGCTACCCAAAGTTTTGGAGTCAATTCCTGACGCAGCTTTAGTCTTAGTGGGCGAGGGCCCGTATCGCAAGCACCTAGATGGTTTAGTAAATAAATATGATTTAAGTGGAAATGTTTTTTTCATAGGAAGAATTAACTTTGCAGAATTGCCCAATTACATTGGCATGGGCGATGTATTTGCCATGCCCTCTCGATCACGGTTATTTGGTCTAGAGGTTGAGGGGTTAGGAATTGTTTACTTAGAGGCCAGCTCCTGTGGCTTGCCTGTTATCGGTGGATCATCGGGCGGCGCACCTGATGCGGTACTAGATGGCGAGACCGGATATGTAGTTGATGGGAATGACCTAACTGCGATTTCAACTCAAATAGTTCGGTTGCTAAGCGATGCAAAACTGCGCAAAGAGATGGGAGAGCGCGGTCGCAAGTGGGCAATTGAAAACTGGCGTTGGGAGATTTGGTCTAAGGAGTTCAATAAATCTCTAGATTTTTAGGGCAGTAAACCAAATTTCCGAGCGTTATTAATGGCCTGAACTCGATTCTCGGCATTCAATTTGCGGTAGATAGCAGAGAGATGTGTCTTAATAGTTGATTCAGTTACAAATAACGCGGCTGCAATCTGCAAAATGGTGTCACCGCTAGGTAATTTTTCTAATATCTCTATTTCTCGCGGTGTTAAACCAATTCCTCTATTTTTAGCGGCTATAGCCTCGGTCAACTTTCGAGCGGTAAAAGACAAAGGTTTGTTCGCACTCATCTTGATGGCTTGTACTAACTCACCGACTGGAGCGGTCTTATCAATATGAGAACTTGCTCCAGATTGCATTGAGGCCAGGACATGCTCTGGCATATTTGACATGGTGAGAACCACTATCCCAATACTTTGTGAAAGTGACCTGGCCCATGCCACTACCTCTAGACCACTGCCATCTGGTAGGTGCAAATCTACAACAATTACATCTGGGTTGTGGTGAGAGATCTGTGCAATCGCTTCTTTTTTCGAAGCAGCCTCTCCGACTATTTTGATTCCTTCATCTCGATTAACCAAGCGGCGCAGTCCCTCTCGAACGATCGCATGATCGTCGATAACTAGGACCCGCAGAACCATTACTCCAAATGCTTCCTGTCGATGTTGATCTTAAAATGAACGCCCTTTTCATCAGAGGTACATAGGTAGTCGTCGGTAATTTGTTTGAGCAGTTCATCAATACCAATCAATCCAAATCCATTACTGCGCACCTGCATTATTCCGATGCCATCATCGCCAATTTCAAGGATTAGAGAGTTCTCAGTTAATTCATAACGAAGATAGAAATTTCTAGCCTTTGCGTGCTTGCTGGTATTGCGCGCGATTTCAATCAAAACCTCGTTTAACTTTGAATCTATATCTCTATGGAGAGCGGGATAGCTGAAATCGCCAGAGAAGTTCAATTGATGCAGGTTTTTGGCGATAAATTCAGCCACATGCTCGCGGGTATGTACGCGGACCTGGTAAATCTCATCTCTGAAACCTTGCGCAACCCGCATCAGATCCATGCGAATCTCTCGGATTTCAGAGCGAAGCTCATCACTAAGCGGCTCGGTGATTACAGCATCCAAGCGGTATCCGATGGCCGCAAGATCCTGCGCCAAAGTCTCATGAAGACGACGGGCAAGACCCAGGCGTTCAGCCTCATATGAATCAGCTGAACTTAAATTCTTGCTGGGGCTATGCAAAAAGCTCCGCAATCTCTGCCGCGAACTCTTTCTGCACTACGTGGCGCTTAACCGACAACTTAGCGGTTAGATGTCCGCCAGCGATTGTGAAATCAACTGGCAGGATGGTGAATTTACGGATTGACTCAGCGCGACTTACGGCTTTATTCGCCTCATCAACTGCGGTTTGAATGACAGCAATGAGATCAGGATCTTTTGTTAGCTCTGCGATGGTCGCGCCATCTTTCTTGTTTGCAGAAATCCAGCCCTTGAGCGCATCTGGATCAATAGTAACTAGCGCTGCGATGTAAGGCTGATTGTCGCCAACGACTATGCACTGACTTACTAGCGGATGTGCGCGTAGACGATCCTCGAGTACTGCTGGCGCAACATTCTTACCGCCGGAGGTAACAATCAACTCTTTCTTGCGTCCAACAATGTAGAGATAACCCTCTTCATCAAGCTTTCCTAAATCGCCAGATCGGAAATAACCATCAGCTGTGAACACTTCTTTGTTTGCGGCATCATTTTGCCAATATCCCCGCATAACAATTGCACCCTTAATCAATACCTCTCCATCATCATCAATCTTGATGGTGGTTCCCGGAATTGGTTTACCGACAGATCCAACCTTGTGATGGGTTGTTAAATTGAGAGTTGCGCCAGCCGTGGTCTCGGTTAGGCCATATCCCTCGAGAACTCGCACACCTGCACCGCGATAGAAGTGCCCTAAACGCTCACCAAGCGGAGCACCGCCAGAGATTGCCGCTTCAACGCGACCACCTAGACCATGGCGAATCTTGGAGTAAACCAATTTGTCAAAAAGGCCATGTTTCAACTTAAGCGCCAGTGGGACATTTCCCGAATCCAAAGCTTTGCTGTATTCGATGGCTACATTGGCTGCGGTTCTGAAGATAGATCCTTTTCCTGCAGCATCTGCTTTTGCTTCTGCGCTGTTGTAAACCTTTTCAAAAATACGTGGGACAGCTAATACGAAGGTTGGCTTGAAGGAGGCAAGATCTGTAGTCAATCTTCCAAGTACATCTGGGCAATGTGCCAAGTGCAAACCTGCGCGCACAGCGCCAATCTGAACCATGCGACCAAAGACGTGAGCGACAGGTAGGAATAACAAAGTAGAGCCACCTGGTTTCATGAACAAATCTGCAGCTCCCATAACAACATTGCCGCACTCTGCCAAAAAGTTTCCATGTGTTAATTGGACACCCTTTGGTTTTCCAGTTGTTCCAGATGTGTAAATCAAAGTAGCTAAGGTATCTGGATTTAAAGCGTTGCGACGATTGTCGATTTCCTGATCCGAGATATCTCTTCCCAAATAGGCCAACTGGGCCAAAACATTTTCAGTCATAACCCAACAGTTCTTAATATTGCTAGTTAATACTGGAGTCACGGAATCTTTTAACTGAGGAGTTTCAACAATTATTGCAACCGAAGCAGAGTCGGTGAGAATCCAATCAACCTGCTCTGGAGAAGAGGTTTCATAAATAGGAACAGTAACTCCGCCGGCGAACCAAATTGCAAAATCAAGAATGGTCCATTCATAACGGGTGCGGGCCATGATCGCTACGCGATCACCAATCTGCACTCCAGATGCAATCAGGCCTTTGGCTGTTGCGCGAATCTCCGCTTCAAACTCACGAGCTGTTACAGGTTGCCATCCATCACCAAGAGGTCTGGAAACCATTATGCGCTCAGGTTCAAACCAAGCGCGCTCGGCTACTAGGTTGGTGAGATTTCCGGCGGTAGCCGCAGGTTCAAGGGCAGGTGCGAAGTATTCAGTCATGGGCGAAAATTAGCGGTTACTGGCAGGTAACCGGAAGAGGTAACCTGCGCTCATGGCCGATATGTCTTCCAGCACCACCACAATCGAAGCGCCCGCCGATGAGGTACGCGCAGTTTTATTTGATATCCAGTCTTATCCAAGTTGGTCCTCAGCAATTAAGTCAGTCGAGGTCCATGAAAAGGATGATCAAGGACGCCCAACAAAGTTGACCATCAAGGTTGAGGCAGGGGTCTTAAAGGATCGCGCCACCTTGAGTTATGACTGGAGCAAAGCGCCGGATGAGGTCTCCTTTTCCCTTGATGAAGCAGACATGATGACTGAGATGGATGGTCGCTATCTGATTAAAGACAATGGGGATGACACCACAACTGTCACATACTCGCTTGGCACCGCACTAGCCATGCCCGTGCCTGACATGATGCGTAGAAAAGTCGAGATGTCCACCATCGAACAAACTATAGCTCAGCTAAAGCAAAAACTCGAGGGCTAAAAATAACCAGATGAGCTTTGCACTTGGCATCGATGTCGGGGGCACCAAGGTACTTGGTGGTCTAGTTGATGAAAATGGAAAGATTTTGCACACCGCAAGACGTGATACACCTCGAGAAGGTGGTTTGGCTCTAACCAAAACAATCGCCGATGTTGCTCATGAGTTGATGCAACAGGAAGAGGTTTGCGGGGTTGGCGTTTCGGCCGCCGGGTTTATCTCATCAGATCGTAAAACCATGTTGGCCACTCCCAATATCGCGGGTTGGAATGGAGTCAATCTAACTGATCAACTACAGGAGCTAATAGGCCGACCAGTTGTCCTAGAGAATGATGCCAATAGCGCTGCTTGGGGAGAAAAGAAATTTGGTGCAGGAAAAAATTTCAAAACAGTAATCATGTTAACGGTCGGCACCGGATTAGGTGGTGGCTTGATAATTGAGGACGCTCTTTATCGAGGTGCCTTCGGAATCGGCGCTGAGTTTGGTCATATGCGCGCGGTGCCAGAGGGTCATCTATGCGGATGTGGAGTGCGGGGTTGCTTCGAGCAGTATGCATCTGGAAATGCATTACTACGTCATGCCAGAGAGGCGATTCAAGCCTCACCTGATGTTGCAAAAAACCTTTTGTCCCGAGGAAATGGCACGGTAGATGGTTTAACTGGGAAACACATCACAGCAGCCGCGCAAGAAGGTGACACCGTTGCGATTGCAGCTTTCAATACAACTGGTCAGTGGTTAGGCGCGCTATGTGCCTCTCTAATTGCTGGTTTAGACCCAGAGGCGTTTGTAATCGGTGGCGGGGTTATTGATGCGGGCGAGATTTTGTTATCTCCGACCAGAGAGGCAATGAATCGCCTAACTCCATTTAATGGAAAGCGACCATCGCCAGTAATTGTTCCTGCCACATTAGGTAATGATGCAGGGTTGGTCGGTGTCGCCGACTTGGCTCGAAGTTAAATCTTAATTTTCAAAGGGATAAGCTAAGCCAATCTGTTTTCTAATCACATCCATAGTTTCCATAATTGATTGAGAATCAGTAAGGGACATTAGGTCTGACTCCTTCTTGCCCTCTCTTACAAGTTTGGCAAATTCAATTGCTTGTTCACGCAATCCATGGCCGAAATACTCCTTTGGATAGCTAATCACCTCGCCATTCAAATGTTTCAGGCTCATCGAGGTTGGTGTGTAAAAGCTGCCATGAATCTCCAATGTTGCTTGGGTTCCAATTATGGTTGCAGTGCATGGAGTCTTAATTGAAAGTGTGGTGTGCAAATTTGCTTGCCGATTCTTGTCATACTCAAAAATGATTGAGGTGCTTTCATCAACCCCTGATGTTGTAAAGCTAGCGCGGGCAGTTATTTTTGCGGGCTTGCCGAAAATTAAATAAGAGAGAGATATTGGGTAAATGCCCAAATCAAGTAATGCACCGCCCGCCAATTCTGGTAGATGCAACCTGGCATGGCGCTCTGCCGGCAGATTCTGACCGTGATCGGCGTATAGAAATTTGATCTCTCCCAAAGCCCCTTGTTGGATCAAATCCCTTAAGTGCCGATAGTGAGGCAGGAATCGGCTCCACATCGCTTCAACAAGTAAAAGGTTCTTTTCTTTGGCTTTGGCAATCATTGCCGCAGATTCTTTGGAATTTACGGAAAATGGTTTCTCGCAGAGTACTGGTTTGCCATTTTCGAGAGCTAGCAAGGTATTAGGGCAATGATAGGGATGAGGGGTCGCCACGTAGATCCCATCAAGATCCTGCTCAACTAAAGATTGATAACTACCAAAAGGTACGCCACCAAATTGATCTGAAAACCTCTGTGCGGAATCAATAGAGCGGGAGCCAACCGCAGCTACTACATGTCCTTCAGCAAAGCTCAAATCCTTTGCAAAAGCTTTGGCTATTGAACCGGTACCTAATATGCCCCAACGGAACTGATTCATAAGGCGACACCGTCATCATCTACTTCATTATCTGGTTTCATCTGCCAGAAAAAAGCGAAAACTCCTGCGGCTAAGGCGATAGCACCTGGCCATGCCCCCAAACCAAGTGGATCAAAATTTAAAAACTGCACAACCGCGGCATAAATAGGTCCACCTATGACCCCAATCAATGCTGCACGTTGAATCTGAGTCAGTTTGGGTAATGGTTTGTTATCACCTTGATACTTTTCAGCTAACTCTGAGTTCTCTATCTCCTCTAACTCATCAAGGAAAGTAGAGGGGGAGGATTCATCAAGTGAGAGTCCAGAGACAATTGCGGCAAACTCGGCATCAATTAAATCATTTTCATCACGGCGTAGATCTCCTGCCAAAACATCTTTCATAAAATTTAGGGACTCTTCCACGAGAAGATCTAAATCATAATCAAGGGCTACATTGTGGTAGGAACGTTCAAAGATAACCTCCCGAATATCTACCGAGGAAACATTGTCAATTACAGTCTCCGAATTTTTTGGATCTACTACATGATCATTTATTGAGTAACCGACCATCAGCGGCACATCGACTAAATGCAACTCTCTTCTAACCTCTCGCCAGAGTTTTTGTAGTGAGTGAAGCGCATGTAGAGGAGTTCTGCCGTAGCTATGTTTCGGAGGATTAGGGGCGGCAACATCGGTGCCATGCCCACCCACAGATGGTATGAAGTATTTGAGTATTGGAACCAATTTCAGAAGAGCTCGATCATCATGAATCGCAGGGTTGACCAGCATCATGCCTTCCATCTCTCGCCCGCGTCGCGCTGCCAATTTAAGCGCTAAAGCACCACCCATAGAAAACCCTGCAACAAAAACCCTGTCATGTTTGGCAACTAATTTATCTAATGCTTCATCTACCTCTGCATACCAATGTTGCCATCTGGTCTGATTCATATCTTGCCAATTACTTCCATGGCCAGGAAGTTTTGGTACATAAACCGTGAATCCAGATTGGTGTAAAGATTCGGCCCAAGGTCGGACTGACACTGGAGAGCCGGTAAAGCCATGAATCATCAAGATCGCGACGCCACCGCCAGGTAGGTGAATTTCTTCACTGTTTGGAATCACGCTCACGACACGCATATTGTCACAACTAGAGCAAAAGGCTCTAAATTAGGGCCGTGGCATTAAGAAAAAAGCGCTCGATGCAGTCATCGGTTCAATCTATGGTGCAAGGGGATAAATTGGCCTATGGCCTTTTGAAATCTTTTTTATTGCCTGTACTGACATTGTTGTTCCGTCCTAAGGTTCGTGGCCTAAGAAATGTTCCATCAACTGGCCCGGTAATCATTGCCTCTAACCACTTATCTTTTAGTGATTCAATCTTTATGCCTTTAGTGGTTCCAAGAAAGGTTACCTTTCTAGCAAAGAGCGAGTACTTCACATCTCCTGGAATCAAAGGTTTGGCAAAGAAGTTAACCTTCATTGCTTTAGGTCAGGTAGCGGTTGATCGGGCCGGCGGCTCCAGAAGTGAAGCAGCGCTATTAACCGGGTTATCAGTTTTGGCTGAAGGCGGATGCTTGGGAATCTATCCTGAAGGAACAAGATCTCCAGATGGTCGCCTTTACAGAGGACGCACTGGCGTTGCCCGTTTGGCTATGGAAAGCGGTGCCCCTGTTGTTCCAGTTGCGATGTTTAACACTGCAGAAATTCAGCCGACCGGAAAAGTGTTGCCGAAAATAATGCGGGTGAAGATGGTTTTCGGTGAACCGATGTACTTCTTAACTCTAGAGAAATCCAATGATCCAGAGGAGCTCCGCAAAGCAACGGATGCAATTATGAAGAAGTTACAGGAGATGTCCGGACAGGAGTATGTAGATATTTACGCTTCGCAGGCTAAAGAGGCGATAGAAGAGGAGAGAAGAAGAAAGCGGGCTAGCGAGGAGTAATTACTCTGCGCCAAATATCTCTCTTCGATCAGAGATAAATTTGCAGGTTTCGCATTTAGAATCTCGAACTGGAGTTGGTCCGGAAATAACTTCAATGAAATCCTGCAATCTTTCCTGTAATCCCTCTGGATTTCTAATTATTGGGAACCAGGAGCTATTTAAATCAAGCGAGAAGCCGGAGTAAGGATCTCCCGAAGGTTTCTTTGGAGACCAAACAAGTAAACCAATAACTGAAACCTTTCGCGGCTCTCCAGAGACTGGGTTTTCTAGGGCAAAGGCATATGCCTCTAATTGCGGAGCGTAAAAATCACTCTTGTCATTATCTCTTCCTTGGAACTTACAATCGATGATTCCATATGTGCCATCTTGAAACTCCATCAAAAGATCGTATTTTCCACGGATTGCGTAAGGCGAAGCTTTGCCGTTGTATTCAATAGGAACTGATTTAACCCATCCACCGCGATCAAGTACCCGGCCCTCTTTAATCTCGGGATGAAGATGAGCGGAGAGTGATCCATTGAAGTGATTTTCCTGAAGTGCTGACAGCTCTCCAACCAACGGCATAAAAGAAGGAGCCTTAACTCCATGGTTGTAATTGAGCCATAAACAACGGTGGCAACCATTCCAAGAGAAGGTTAGATCACTAGGGCTAATAAATTCGCGGGCTTTGCTCATGGAGACGATTCTGCCCCTAGCCACTGACAAATCTGGGATTACAGGGCGGAGATAAGTGTAAAAATTCCCAAGATAATCATCACTAAACCACCGATGCGCCGCATTGTCACCAATCGAACCGGGGTAGTGGCCATCCACTCTCTAACCGTTCCTGCTATTAACCCCCAAGTGCCATCAGAAAAGAAAGCCAATACAGCGAAGGTCGCTCCCATGAGAACAAGTTGTGATGTGACATTTGTAGAACCTTTATCTATGAACTGCGGCAAAATCGCGGCGAAGAAAACCAAACCTTTTGGATTTAATGCTCCCACCCAGAATCCATCTTTGGCTGATTTCAATGGTGAAGGTTTCAGATCCCCCTGATTGACCATGTCTGCGGCGTGAATTTTGGAGTGCTTGATGGCATCAACTCCCAAATAAATTAAGTACAAACCACCAAGAAGTTGTACGGTGATAAAAGCAATCTCACTACGCTGAAGAATTGGTCCAAGTCCAAACGCCACCATCAAAGATAATGTGAAAGCCCCAGTTACATTCCCAGCTACTGTTGCTACAGCGGTTGCGCGACCCCAAGCTATGGCGCGTGCAATTATGAAGAGAACACTCGGGCCTGGTGCCAAAATAATCACCATAGCGGCAACCAGATACTCGGGGTAGCGTGCTGGGAAATCCAAACTCACTTGCGGATTCTACAAAGAAATGACAAACGCCCGACCAAGTAGCCGGGCGTTTGCTGGAGACAGGTTATTTATGCCGCATTGGTGCCGCGTGACTTGGAAATGGTGTGGAATACACGATAACCAATCACAGCTACCAATGTTGCGTTGATGATTCCATTAAATGTGAAATCACCGCTGGTCCATGAGATATCTGCGATACCGATAATTACCGCGGCAGCTGCAACGATTAGATTTGTGGAATCAGCGAAGTTCACCTTTGCTTCGATCCAAATCTTGGCACCGAGAAGTCCAATCATTCCAAATAATGCAACCTGGACACCGCCAAGTACGCCACCTGGAATTGCGCTAAGAACTGCACCAAACTTTGGTGAGATAGAAAGAACCATCGCACCAAGAGCTGCGATCCAATAAGCAGCGGTTGAGTAGACGCGGGTAGCGGCCATTACGCCGATATTTTCAGCATAGGTAGTTGTTCCGGAGCCGCCACCAGCTCCAGCAATTGTTGTTGCCAAGCCATCTGCAAAAAGGGCATTGCCCATCTGATCATCTAGATCTTTTCCAGTCATAGATGACACAGCTTTAACATGGCCAACGTTCTCTGCGATTAGCACAAGTACAACCGGCAAGAAGAGAATGATTGCGCTCATCTTGAATTCAGGTGTTGTAAATGTCGGAGCTGCGATCCACTTTGCGGCTTTGATGCCATCGGTATTTACATCGCCCATCAAGAAGGCGACGAGATATCCCACCACTACTCCAAGGAAGATTGAGATACGGCCGATAAAGCCCCGAGAGAAAGCGGCAAAGAAAGCAATTGCAACAAGAGTGATGGTTCCAAGAACTGGGCCAGAGGCTAAGCCACCTTTTGCTGCGCCTGCCAAGTTGAGACCGATAACCATAACAATGGTTCCAGTCACGATTGGAGGCAGCATCCAGTTGATCCACCCAGTTCCAACTGCGCGAGCTACCAATCCAACGAGCGCGAGAAGAACACCAGTTGCAACAACTCCGCCTAGGGCAACAGCCATGCTGTCACTCTTAACTGAAGCTGCGATTGGAGCTAGAAATGCAAAGGAGGAGCCGAGATAACTTGGCACCTTATTTTGTGTGATGATCAAGAAAAGAATGGTTCCCAGACCTGAGAAGAAAAGTGTGGTCGTGGGTGGCAAGCCTGTGAGGATTGGAACCAGGAATGTGGCTCCGAACATGGCTGCGATGTGCTGTAGGCCAACTCCGATGGTACGTGGCCAACTTAGTCGTTCATCTGTGGAAACAACCTCACCAGGCGCGATGCTGGTTCCGGTTCCGTGAAGCTTCCAAGATAAGAGACTCATAAAGAGGTCCTCATTTCTAGAGCGCCCTAGTAGATCGATAGACGACAAGAGGGTGCGGGCAATCTCTAAAGAAAGAGGGTAAGACCGGAGGCTGGTTACCAGAGGGTAAGACGCGCCCAAACTGAGAAATTGATAACGACACCAGGTGGAGAAGGTTTGCATTCCCAAACCACACCCTTTAATATCCACTCGATATATCGAATCGATATAAAATCTAAGGGGAGCAGAATGCGGTCAAGATCCGAGTCATTGGAGTTCGCTCTCCTTGGCCTGCTCGCCCAGAACTCATTGCACGGTTATGAGCTGCGCAAGCGTCTGACCTCGATTTTTGGCCCATTTCGCGCGCTCTCTTTTTCCGTTCTATACCCCCAGCTGAAAAGGATGTTGGAGGCCGGGTTAATCGCCCAGGCAGAGGTTCCCAAAGGTGGCCGCTCTAAAAGGGTGCGCCTGGTTTACAACATAACTACCGCAGGACAGAGACGTTTCGCCGAAATGACTGAATCTGTTTCACCGCAGTCTTGGGAGGATGACAACTTCGAAGTTCATGTTGCCTTCTTCAGCCCAACCTCCACCCGTAATCGACTAAGAATTCTTGAGGGACGTGAACGTCGCCTTAAGGAAAAGGCTGAAATTCTCCGAGCGGATTTAGAAAAGTCCGCTGTTGGCCTTGATAAGTATCTAATCGAGTGGCGTCGTCACTCGCTCGAAACAGCTGAGCGAGAGATCGCCTGGTTAGAAGAGATGATCAAATCTGAAAGGAAGTCCGCGTGACCTCGACAAATGAAATCCGCGTAGCCATCGTTGGAGTTGGAAACTGCGCAAACTCTCTAATCCAAGGGGTGCACTACTACAAGGATGCACCGATAGACCAGGAGATTCCTGGCTTGATGAATGTTGTGGTTGGTGGCTATCACGTGCGCGACGTTAAGTTTGTTGCTGCCTTTGATGTGGACTCTAAAAAAGTTGGTCTGGATCTAGTTGATGCGATGTGGGCCAGCGAAAACAACACTATTAAGTTTGCTGATGTTCCTAAATCAGGTGTGACTGTTTTGCGCGGAGAAACCCATGATGGTTTGGGCCGTTACTACAAAGAAACTATTACCGAATCAACAGCAGCGCCGGTTGATGT
>JBEDAQ010000089.1:0-8598 GCA_041177685.1 Actinomycetota bacterium
ATCTGCCCGCTCCAAACACCCTGCGTGTTGCTCTATCTGAGCGGGTCGTTATTGCTGATGGCGCTATGGGAACAATGTTGCAAAGTGCGCAACCAACCCTTGATGATTTCCAGGGCTACGAGGGTTGTAATGAGATTCTTAACGTTACGAGAGCTGAGTTGGTAGCTCAGATACATCGTAAGTACTTTGAATCAGGCGTTGATGCCGTTGAGACCAATACTTTTGGGGCGAACCTGGCAAATTTGGGCGAATATGGAATTTCAGATCGAATTTACGAACTTTCTTTTGCAGGAGCGAAAATAGCTCGCGAGGTAGCTGATGAGTTCAGTAAAACAACTGGCTCACCGAAATGGATATTAGGATCGATGGGACCAGGTACCAAGTTGCCAACCTTAGGACATGCAACCTATCAGGAGCTTAAGCAGGCTTATGCGTTATCAGCAAAAGGGTTGATTGATGGTGGATGTGATGCGTTACTGATTGAAACTACGCAGGATTTGTTGCAGGCCAAAGCAGCGGTCAATGGTGCGCGGGAATCAATTTCAACTGCCGGCCGGGATGTTGTTCTAATCGCGCAAGTGACAGTGGAAACAACTGGCACGATGTTGCTTGGTTCGGAGATTGGAGCAGCGCTTAATTCTTTAGAGGCGCTGGGGGTCGATCTAATCGGAATGAACTGCGCGACCGGTCCAAGTGAAATGAGTGAACACTTAAGAACTTTAAGCCAAAACTCTGAAATCGGGATTTCTTGTATGCCGAATGCGGGACTACCGATTCTAAAAGATGGTGGCGCTTATTATCCGCTCTCGCCGGATGAGCTAGCGAAAGCTCTTGCTCAATTTGTTGCAGATTACGGAGTGAAATTAGTTGGTGGGTGCTGTGGCACAACCCCTGATCATTTGAAAGCGGTTGTTAAGTTGCTAAGTGGCCAGAAGGTGGGAATAAAGCAACCTTCGAAAGAGCCCGGCGCTTCATCGCTATATCAATTTGTGCCATTTAGACAGGATCAAACCTATCTTGCGATTGGCGAGAGAAGTAATGCAAATGGCAGCAAGGCTTTTCGTGATGCATTAGTACAAGAAGATTGGCAAAAATGTGTCGACATTGCAAAGGATCAAATTCGCGAAGGCGCGCATATGCTGGATCTCTCTGTTGATTATGTAGGCAGAGATGGTGTTAAGGATATGCAAGAGCTAGCCAGCAGATTTGCAACCGCAATCACCTTGCCCATTGTTTTAGATTCGACAGAGCCGGCCGTACTGAAGGCTGGGCTAGAGAATTTAGGTGGGAAATGTGTAATCAACTCGGTTAATTATGAAGATGGCGATGGCCCAGATTCCAGATTTGCAAAGATTATGCCGCTAGCAAAAGAGCATGGAACCGCGCTTGTCGCACTGACCATCGATGAAGAAGGACAGGCTCGGACATCAGAGTGGAAAATTAGAGTTGGAAGAAGGCTAATTAAAGATCTGCATGAAAATTGGCAGGTTCCGCTCTCAGATGTAATCATCGATTGTTTAACCTTTCCGATTGCTACAGGTCAGGAGGAAACTCGTCGCGATGCGATCGAGACGCTGGAAGCTATAAAGCAGTTGAAGCGGGAGTTTCCAGAGATTCAAACCACTCTTGGTATTAGCAACGTTTCATTTGGATTAAATCCGGCAGCTAGGATCGTTCTGAACTCGGTATTTCTCTCTGAAGCTGTGAAAAATGGATTAGATAGCGCCATTGTTCACCCATCAAAAATTACGCCAATTGCCAAGATTCCTGCTGAGCAGCTCGAGGTAGCGCTTGATCTCATTTATGACAGAAGAAAATTTGAAGGAGGGGACTGTGTCTACGATCCACTATCTCGCTTCTTAGAGATATTTGCCGGGGTCGAGGTTTCTAGCTCAAGAATTTCTAGAGCTGCCGAGTTAGCGGCTCTACCAATTCCTGAAAGATTGAAGAGAAGGATTATTGACGGAGAGAAACAAGGTCTAGAGGCCGATCTCGATGAGGCTCGAGAAATTGGGTTGGAGCCGCTCAACATTATTAATGATTTGTTGTTAGATGGGATGAAGACGGTTGGTGAACTATTTGGTCGAGGGGAGATGCAACTCCCATTTGTTCTGCAATCGGCAGAGGTGATGAAATCAGCAGTAGCCTTGTTAGAACCCCATATGCCTAAGACTGAATCACAAGAAAGAGGATCTATCTTGTTAGCTACCGTCAAAGGC
Organism: Actinomycetota bacterium; assembly: GCA_041177685.1. Lineage (GTDB taxonomy): Bacteria > Actinomycetota > Actinomycetes > Nanopelagicales > Nanopelagicaceae > MAG-120802. The sequence goes on from JBEDAQ010000089.1 coordinate 2,220, forward strand.
GATGTTCATGACATTGGGAAAAACTTGGTAGATATTATTCTTACCAATAATGGATATCGAGTGGTGAATATTGGTATTAAGCAGACCATCAATCAGATTATCGAATCGGCTCAAGAGTCAAATGTTGATGTTATTGGTATGAGTGGATTATTGGTTAAATCCACTGTCATCATGAAAGAGAACTTGGAAGAGTTAGATGGCCGAGGATTAGCCCAAAAGTGGCCAATTCTGCTTGGAGGCGCAGCCTTGACCAGAAGTTTTGTAGAAAGTGATTTGGCAAAAATATTTCCGGGCACCGTTAGATACGCCAAAGATGCCTTTGAAGGCCTATCTCTGATGGACACTCTGATGGCGAGGAAACGTGGCGATGAAACAGCTGAACTTCCAGCTCTTAAGGAACGCAGAACCCGAGTGGTGAGGGATGAGAGCATCACAACTGACGAAACAACGAGGAGTGATGTTTCAAGAGATATCACTATCCCGAAGCCCCCTTTCTATGGGTCCAGAGTCGTGAAAGGGATTTCTTTAAATGATTACAGCTCCATGTTGGATGAACGAGCTCTTTACGTAGGTCAATGGGGATTGAAAGGGAGGCAGGACTCCTTCGAACGAATCGTCGAAGAGCAAGGGCGGCCAAGGCTGCGTTCTCTTCTTAATGAAGCGCTCGCTAACGGGTGGCTAAATGCTGCTGTGGTTTATGGATACTTTCCCTGTTACAGCGAAGGCAATGATCTAGTTGTCGTTCATCATGAAGGTCCATTGCAGGGTCAGGAGCGAGTCAGATTTAGCTTTCCGCGCCAGCGACGGGATAGAAGGTTGTGTATTAGTGATTTCTTCAAGGAAAAAGAAGTTGGCGAGTTGGATGTAGTCGCTTTCCATGTCGTAACAATGGGGCAGGCGATTAGTGAGGCTACTGCAAAGCTTTTTGCCGCCAATAATTATCGTGAGTATTTGGAGCTTCATGGTTTGGGAGTTCAATTAACAGAGGCTCTGGCTGAACATTGGCACGCTCGGATTCGCGCTGAATTGGGTCTTGATTTAGAGGACAGTGGGGATTTGCAAGGCATATTAGATCAAGGTTATCGAGGTTCGCGATACAGCTTTGGTTATCCGGCCTGCCCAGATCTAGAACAACAAAAGGAACTTTGCGAGCTATTGCAACCAGATCGAATAGGCGTGGAACTATCCGAAGAGTTCCAACTTCATCCCGAGCAATCAACCTCTGCCATCATTGTTCATCATCCAGAAGCGAAATATTTCAATGCCAACTGAAGATTTTCCATTTGCAGCGGTGCTCTGGGATATGGACGGCACCTTGATTGATAGTGAACCTATATGGATCCAACAAGAGTATGAATTAATGGCATCACTTGGCATCACATGGAGTGACCAGGATGCAATCCATTGCGTTGGAGGACCCATGACCAGGGTGGATGCTTACATGCGCTCCAAACTCGACGAAGCGACTCAACAACTTTTCCCACCGATGGCCTTAACGGAGCAACTGCTTTTGCGGATGGCTGATCAAATGAATCAAGGGGTTGATTTCGCCCCCGGTGCCGAGAATCTTCTAATAGAGTTTAAGGCGCTTGGGATAAAACAGGGTTTGGTGAGTGCTTCAAGTCGACAATTGGTTGATGCGGCAATAAATAGCATTGGATCCGGTTATTTCGAGGTAACTATTGCAGACAATGATGTAGAGATCTCCAAGCCTAATCCGGAAGGGTATCTGAAAGCAGCTGCGAGAATCGGAGTTGATATTGAAGATTGTCTAATTCTTGAGGACTCCATAACTGGAACTACCGCCGCAATTCAATCTGGCGCTTATGTAATTGGAATTCCGCATCTGGCTGAACTGCCCACTGGTCCTAAAGTTGTTCACATTAACTCACTAGTGGGCACTAACGTTGCATCAATAGTAGGAAAATTCAGCTCTCTTATAGGGGATCTAAGATGAAAAGTTTGGGAAGCGGAAAATTCGAGGTTGGAGATCGGGTTCAGTTAACCGATGACAAGGGAAAGATGTACTCCTTTTATCTGCAGGAAGGGGGGCAATGGCATTCTCACAAGGGTTGGATAAACCATAGTGAAATTATTGGAATTGACGAGGGTAGCACTGTGGAAAGTAGCAGCGGAACTCGATATCAAGTCATGAGACCTCTTCTTAATGATTATGTGCTTTCTATGCCTAGGGGTGCAACAATCATTTATCCAAAGGACTCGGCGATCATCGTTGGATTTGCTGATTTATTTCCTGGGGCGCGGGTGCTAGAGGCCGGTGCAGGAAGTGGAGCTTTATCTATTTCGATTTTACGTGCCATCGGCAATGGGGATTTGGTTTCTTATGAAGAACGAGCAGAGTTTTTTGAAAATGCCCGCAATAATGTAAGAAATTACTTCGGCGAAGCACCTAACAATTGGCGACTAGTTAATTCTCGGGTTCAAGAGGGAGCATTCAAAGGGGATTTTGACCGGGTAATTTTCGATATGTTGGCCCCTTGGGATGCATTGGAAGTTGCCTATCAAGCTTTAAAGCCTGGTGGAGTTCTTTGTTGTTATGTTGCAACTACTACACAACTCTCCAAAGTTGCCGAGGCTATTAAAAGCTCTATGCGTTTTTCGGAGCCAGAGAGTTTTGAAACCCTACTGCGCGGCTGGCACCATGAAGGTTTGGCGGTTAGACCAATGCACAGCATGAATGCTCACACTGGTTTTCTGCTATTTACAAGGAAACTCCCAGAGGGCACGCCTCCAATTCGTCGCAAACGCCGTCCCTCGAAAGGTTACATCGAGCAAGAGGTAAACCAGTCAGAACTTAACCCCGAATAAGGAATTGATTCCTGTTTGTTAACTAACCGTTCTTAACTAACCGTTCTTAGCTAACCGCGAGTAGATCAACTACAAAGATTAAGGTTTCATTTGGACCGATTGGACCACCACCTGCGGCGCCGTAACCAAGATCTGGCGGAATAACCAGCAATCTTCGACCGCCAACTTTCATGCCAGGAATTCCTTGCTGCCAACCTGAAATTACTTGATTTAGACCAAAGGTAGCGGCTTCGCCAGCCCATGAACTCTCAACCACTTCACCGGTTGACCAGGCCATCAATGTGTAATGAACGGTCAGCGTTGAGTTAGGTTGTGCGGTTGCTCCATCGCCCATGAAGATATCCTCAGTGACCAATTGAGCAGGTGGGTTTCCTTGCGGCGCGGTAATTTCTGGTGCGCTTCCCGCTGCGCCCGAGACTTTTGGCATATTTCCTCCAGTATTCGAACTCTGTCCCATTGGTGAATCAGCGGGGGAACCCCCATCGGTTGTGCATCCGGTAATTGCAATGGCAATAGATACAAAAAACGCTGTCAGGGCTGCAGAGGAGCGACTAATTTTCATCTCACAACCTTATCAAGCAATCGCCTAGGAGTCAGGCAGGCTGAGAAATCCCAACGGGGGAGCACTAATCTTTGGCTTATGAGTCAAGCGAAGACCGAGCGGTTAGTTAATCTAACTATGGCTCTGTTGGCCTCTCGTCGCTATATGAAAAAAAGCGAAATCTTTGAGAAAGTTGCTGGATACAGTGGTAGCGCTGAAACCAAAGAGAGAATGTTCGAGCGCGACAAAGATGATCTACGCAATCTTGGGATAGAGATTGAAGTCGCTAGCCAAGACCCGCTATTTGAAGATGAAGCTGGTTACCGTATAAAGCCAGAGAGTTACCGATTCCCGCTTAAAGACTTATCTGAAGCTGAGAAAAATATTTTGGCAACCGCACTGGCGCTTTGGGAATCAAGCGGGTTCGAGAAGATGGCAACCGAGACTTCGCGTCGTTTACTCTCTGGCGCCAGCTTTAATGAAGGAGAGTTAACTACCTTTGTTGCGCCAGTTGAGCTAGTTGAAGAGAGCCTCTCAGAGATAGCGAAGGCTTTGGCTTTGAGAAGTGCAATTGAGTTTCAATATCAAAAGCCGGACAGTGATGTGTCTGAGCTCAGAACAGTGCATCCGATGGGATTAAGCACCTGGCGCGGATCATGGTATTTAGTTGGCGAAGATTTAGGTCGTAAAGACATTCGCGCTTTTAAGCTTTCCCGAATCTGCTCACAAATATCAATCAGCAAAAAACGGGACATGTATGAGATTCCCACTGATTTTTCAGTTTCAGATTATCTCGTAATGCTTAATCGAGAGATGGTTGAGATTGAATGGTTTGTTCGTAAGGGGCGGGCTCAATTGTTGAGAAGTCACATGAAAATGGAGAGAAGTTTTGATGAAGAGTGGGATTTAATCCAAACAGAGGAGGATTCCCTAGAGGTCGCTGTTGAAAAAGCGTTATGGCACTTTGACTCGGTAATTCTGAATCAGCCCAAAGAGGGAAGAGAACGAGTTATTGGCAGATTACAAGAACTGGGTGATCCACATGAGTGAAAATGCAGCAGAGCGCGCCCTACGTTTACTCGACTTGGTACCTTTTATTTTGCAGAACCAAGGTATCTCGATCAATCGATTGGCTTCAGAGTTTAATGTCTCTAAAGAGGAGATCCTTAAAGATTTGAATCTGCTTTTTGTTTGCGGTCTGCCTGGTTACACCCCTCTAGAGTTGATAGATATTTCATTTGAAGATGAAGTGGTTTATCTAAGAGATCCGCAAAACCTGTCACAACCTCGCAATTTAACAATCTCAGAGGCAATAGTAACTAGAATTGCGCTTAGCGCATTAAATGAATTGATTAGTGAGCCGGCCAGAAAGTCAGAAATCTCCGCCCTGCAGGAAAAGCTCTCGGATCTCTTTAATACTGCACTTCCAGAGAACGCAATACATGTAGAGATCGATAAAGAATTACGTATACAGAGAGTTATTGAAGGTGCTATTCAATCAGGTATGAATCTGCGCATTGAGTATCTAAATCTAACCAAAGATGAACTCTCAATAAGAGAAGTTTCGCCTTTGGCATTACTTGCCACAGAGCAAGGCACTACGCTAAATGCATTCTGTCATAAGGTTGGAGCTGTACGAAGTTTTAAATTAGCCCAGATAATGAGTGCAGTTGAAACTGTAAAGAATTCAGAGGTGGCTGCCTTCTCAACTGATGAAGTTGATGGCGCAGAAGTAACAATCAAAGACAACAGTAATGATCCGTCATTCATCTCAAACATCTCCAGAGATATTAAGAAGGCTGGTGATAACGTTTACGTTATAAAGTTCTTCCAAGATCGCTGGTTGATACGAACAGTGTTTTCTAGACCAGGGCTAGAGATATTGGGCCCGGAAAAGGTTCGCAGATCCTTGCGTAAAGAGGCTGAATTGGCCTTGCAGAGGTACCGAGAGCTCTCTATCTAAATCCTTTTTTATAGATACGCAGCCTTCGAAGGTCAACCTCTGCCGTGATAACGTTGGCGCCTAACCGAGTGAACCCGAGAGGTACCTATCAATGTTTGGTCTACGTGAACCATCACACTGGCTCCTTTTAATTCTAGTTGTCGTCATTCTCTTCGGCGCCAAGCGCCTTCCCGATTCTGCGCGTTCACTAGGTCGCTCGCTACGCATCTTCAAGAGCGAAGTGAAAGAGCTCAACAAAGAGGACAAGAAAGACGAAGACGGAGATAAGAGCTCCAATTAATCTCCCAGTTATCCTGGGATGAGAATGCGTTAGTGAGGTTTTATGGCTCGCAAAAATCGCGGCACTATGCCTCTATTGGATCATCTACGTGAGCTGCGAAAAAGGGTAATCCGTTCTGCTCTATTCATCGTAATTTTCAGCGCCGTCGGTTGGGTTAATTACAACGACATCATTGCAACATTGGCCGCTCCAGTATGTGATTTGAGGTTGGCCCAAGAAACCGGCTCTCAGAACTGTGGCGCTTTGTTTATTAGTGGTGTTCTCGGTCCACTTAATTTGCAATTGAAGGTATCGTTTTTAACTGGGGTAATTCTCGCTGCGCCCTTCTGGCTTTATCAGCTTTGGGCCTTTATTGCCCCCGCACTTCACCGCAGAGAGAAACGCAACTCCATTCTTTTTATAGCTGCTGCAACCCCGTTTTTTGCCATAGGGGCGGCTTTGGCTTACTTCGTTTTACCTTTAGCGATAGAGGTTCTTTTTGGATTTACGCCGGAGTCTTTGAACAATTTAATACGATTCGATGACTATCTCGATTTTGTACTTCGATTAATCTTGATTTTTGGAATCGCATTTGAACTGCCAGTTTTTCTTGTTTCTCTTAACTTGATAGGTGTCTTATCTGGGCGATCGATTTTAAAACCATGGCGTTTTGCGATTTTTGCTATCACCTTCTTTGTGGCCGCTTTTTCGCCGACAGCCGATCCACTTTCGATGGCGGCGCTAGCGTTACCTCTAATTGCTTTCTATTTTGGCGCTGGCGGGATTG
>JBEDAQ010000090.1:0-3221 GCA_041177685.1 Actinomycetota bacterium
CAGCGAAATAGTGGAATAGTAATCAACGTCTCGAGCGTTGCGAGCTGGATTGCAGGTGGAAGTTATAGCGCGGCCAAATCTTATTTAACGGTTTTGAGTGAATCTCTACATACCGAACTAAGAAGTACCAAAGTTGTTGTTCATGCCCTTTGTCCTGGCTTCACCAGAACTGAGTTTCACCAAAGAGGTGGAATGAAGATGGGCGCGGTTCCAAAATGGCTATGGCTCAGCGCCGATGATGTTGTAACTGATGCTTGGAAAGCAGCAAAAGCTGGGAAGGCAATTTCAGTACCGGGTGGGATTTACAAGGTGATCTCCTTTATTACCCGATTTGGTCCTCGCCCACTTATTAGAAAGACGGGCATGAACGTCCGTGTCCGACAAAGGCGTTAGTTCTCAGCAAACTCTGTGAACTCTGTGGAGTTTCCCTCACCTAATTGTGAGTTACATACCTTTAGTATTGGGACATATTTGGTGGCTGTAAAAGGCTTCAACAGGAGGAATCTGGTGCGTAATTCATTCAAGTTAATTGGCAAAGGTGCGACCCTTTTAGCCGCTTCATCATTGCTGATGGCGATGACCGCTGTTATCCCAGCAGAGGCTGCTAATAAGGCTGGTGCTACCTGCACTAAAGCAAATGCCAAGACCAAGATTGGCGGAGACAGTTATGTCTGCACCAAGAATCCCACTGTAAAAAATGCCAAACTAACCTGGGTATGGGTTGGCTGCATTGATTCCAACAAGTTATATCTAGAATCAAATGCACGTTTAAAAACTATTACCGAATCAGCCGCTCAAGCGGTAACTATGCTTGATACAGAGATTGCAGCTCTGAAAGCGGAGGCTCCTAAGGATGAGGCTGATGCAAAGGTTTTTGATCAGAAGGCTGCGGATGCAAAGGCTAAACAGGCAGCTGCTCTGGCTGATGCGAAGTTGAATTCAGATAATGCAACAAAGGCTGGACTCACAACAACCGCCGGAAAGCAGTACACAGCTAATGCTGCGACTTGGACTAAGGCGGCCCGTAGCTACGAGTTGGCAGCCAAGAACTTTGAGAGATCTGCTGCAAGCCTTCGAGACAAAATCAATGAAGTGGCAAAGAAAGAGAAGCAGAAGCTGACCGTCTTGCAAACCGTTGAAAATAGCAAGGTTGAGGTTTCTTCAACCCTTCAAAATAGAAAGAATGCCTGCAAACCAGGGTTATAAATTAGATTAACTAACAAAGGTCACGGTCTAACCAACCGTGACCTTTGTTTTTGTGACTTTAACTGGAATTGAAACTAAATTGCTTCTCGCTGGACCAGATTTAACATCGCCTGCGATTGCGAACTCCGCCCGGTGCTCAGGGCAAACCCACTTAGCTCCGCTTCTCCTTACGGTAACACCCTCATGAGTACATGAAAGATTGAGGGCGCGGTAGGCGTTAGCGGCCTTCCCAGTTCTTACTAGTGCGATCTCTTGACCAGCGCCATCGGTGAATTGAACGACTCCTCCAACTTTGCGTAGTGCCGGATTGCTAGAGAGTGTCACATCAACCTTTCCATTGGCTAGCACTTTGACACCGGTTGCAGCAATAGCTTTATCAGGAACTAATCCCAGCGTAAGTACCGCTAAACCACACAAGACTGCCCGACGAGAAACCTCTTTTTGATTTTCCACTAGCTGCTCCTAAATACGATTCAATGGTGAGAATTTATCTGACTTTTAGAATGATGGCTATTGCAACTCTAATTACTTATGTAATTCTCAGAAATGACACAGCACCTATTTGGCAGCTCGATCTCTTACTCTTCAACTTGGTCGCATTACTGGCGGCCGTTACCTTGCTGCTCTCGCCTGTTCCAGATGACCGACAAGGCAGAGCTGGTATTACCGCAGCGATTTTAATCTGGAGCACTGGCTCAATTGCTTCCTCACTTGAAACCTTTTTTGGTTTACAGCTGGATCAACTGGCACAAATCTCTTACGCCCTGTTTTATCCGACAGCTTTATATGGAATCGCTAGAGCGATTCGCTTTAAAGTTGCCAGTAAATCGCTGGAGATATTAGACACCTTAATCATCGCACTGGGCGGCACCACAATTCTCTCTGCTTTTCTTATTAGACCTGCGATGACCAGTATCTCTGGAAGTAGCTTTGAGGTATTTCTGGCAATTCTCTACCCGGTTGGCGATGTTGTGTTGCTGGTAAGCGTTCTAGTTCTCTCCGTTCAGCACAAGTTCTCGCTGCGAAATCTACTTTTAACTTTAGGAGTTTTGGTATACACCATTGCTGATTTTTACTTTCTTTATTCCTCCCAGGCTGGCAATTATGAGTTCGGCTCCATAACTGATGTCGGATGGCTATTGGGATTTATATTGTTGTCTGAGGCGATTTGGCACCAAGGTGATGAGACCAATGCACCGCGTAGCTTTAATCCAACAGTGGCAACATTGTCCCTGCTGGGAAGCTCTACGATCCTGGCAATTGCTGTGATCCAACCACAATACTTCCCAAGATTTATACTGGTCCCAGCATTTGCAACCATCGCCCTATCCTTTATGCGTATGGGTGTAGCTATAAATGATGCACGCAACATGAGCAATGAACAGATTCTGGCCCGTACAGATGAACTGACTGGCTTAGCTAATCGCAGAAGATTTATGGTGGAGTTTGAGGAGTTCCTGCAAAAGCCTGGTTCGGTTTTGATTATGGATTTAGATGGATTCAAGCCGGTTAATGACAGCTACGGTCATGATGTTGGTGATCAGTTATTGGCGCAGGTGGCGAATAGATTGAAGCGTTTGATTCCAGAGGGTTCATTGCTAGCCCGTCTGGGCGGAGATGAGTTTGGTGCATTGATCGCCGGTGAGGATGGCTTTGAAATAGCCCAGGCGCTTCGTGCCACCTTGTCCTATCCGTTCATCTTGGAAGGTTTGGAGCTGAAGTTTGATGTCTCGATTGGGGAGGCGAAAAATCTTCCTGGGGAGAGTTTGCCGGATCAGCTGCTGCGCCGCGCTGATGAGGCGATGTATCGAGCCAAGCGCACTAAGGCGGGCGTCGTAACCTGGAGTCCAGAATTAGGTGCTCAAGGCATGAGGTTGTAAATTTCCGCCGTCCCTATAAACCAATGAGCCATAACCCAGAGTTCCTGGCGGCTCGACATATGAGGTGAGATCAAAGACCCCTTAAGGAGGTTCCCTAATTGGCAGAAAAGTTCGCTAATCGAGTTTTAATTCTCG
>JBEDAQ010000091.1:0-2666 GCA_041177685.1 Actinomycetota bacterium
TCTGCTATCACCAGCAAAGATGAACTTTTGTTAATCTCCAAAAAAGGAATGTCATTACGTTTCACCGCAGATGATGAATCACTTCGCCCAATGGGAAGATCAGCTACTGGTGTTATTGGTATGAAATTCCGATCTGGTGATGAGTTGCTAACCATGTCCACAATTCGCACAGGTGATAACACCAAACAGAGTTATGTACTAACCGCAACCGACGGTGGCTTTGGAAAGCGCACCAGCCTCGAGGAGTATCGCTCCCAAGGTCGTGGTGGAATCGGAGTTAAAGCAGCAAAGGTTGATGAGGATTCACGCGGCGGATTAGTTGGCGCGCTAGTTGTAAATGAAGGCGATGAGATTTTGGTAATCACATCAGGTGGCGTTGTAATGCGCACCCCAGTTAAAGAGGTTCGTGAAACTGGTCGTGACACTATGGGAGTCCGCTTGGTAAACCTTGATGAAGGCACCCATGTTGTTTCACTCGCCAAAGTCAGTGAAGAGGATTAATAAATACGCTTAAAAAACTGCTATTTTTGCGCCTGCTCGCATCTCAGGTAGCCTTGCGCTCCTGTTTGCGGGCCTATAGCTCAGCCTGGTTAGAGCGCTTCCCTGATAAGGAAGAGGTCAGTGGTTCAAGTCCACTTAGGCCCACGCTCCAACCTCAGCACTAGGGTTGTTGGCGCAAGACAATTAAATACGGGGACTTAGCTCAATTGGTAGAGCACCTGCTTTGCAAGCAGGGGGTTAGGGGTTCGATTCCCCTAGTCTCCACAATGTTGCCTCCACAAGTTAGTTTCGAGAGGAAATCATGACAACAGATATGCCACCAATTTCAAGAGCGATACTTCATACCTCGATGGGTGACATCGTCATTGAACTGTTTCCAAACCATGCACCAAAAACCGTCGCTAACTTTGTTGAATTGGCAGCCGGCATGCGCGAATGGGTAAACCCAAACACTGGTGAAAAAACCAACCAACCTCTTTATGACGGCACTGTGTTTCATCGCGTTATCAAAGGTTTCATGATTCAAGGTGGCGATCCACTTGGTACTGGTACTGGCGGACCAGGTTATAGATTCGCAGACGAGTTTCATCCAGAGCTAACATTTAGCAAGCCATATCTACTAGCGATGGCAAACGCCGGCCCTGGAACAAATGGCTCACAGTTCTTTATTACTGTTGCTGAAACAGCATGGTTGAACCGCAAACACACCATCTTTGGTGAGGTAAAAGATGAAGCCTCACAAAAAGTTGTGCAGGCAATCTCAGAGGTAAAGACCGGCGGCGCAGATCGTCCGGTGCAAGCGGTAAAAATTAACTCTGTTTCGCTATCCTAACTAGATGCGTCGCACAATTACCGGTTCGCTGGTATTTGTAATTGCTGCTTCATACCTCTTACAAATAACTGTTCCAGGATATGAAGAGCGTTTTCTACTAAATCGTTTTTATGTCGAAAACGGTGAGTACTACCGCATGTTGACTGTGGCTTTAGTGCATGGTGGGTTTATGCATTTAGGTTTTAACTTAATTGCATTACACGCACTAGGAACTCCGCTAGAGGCTTACTTCAGTCGCGGCAAATTCATTGCTTTATTGGTTGTTTCACTGCTTTCTGGCTCTGCGCTCTCGGTGTTTTTCAACCCCTCATATGTTTACTCAATCGGGGCATCAGGAATGATCTTCGGATTATTTGGCGCACTAGCGATTGTGGGACAAAGGGCGGGAATTGAATGGCGCTCGATAATTGTGATTATCGGCCTTAACTTTGCGATTGGTTTTGTACTAGGCGGAGTGGATTGGCGTGGTCATTTAGGCGGTTTGATTGGTGGAACTCTGGCTACCCTCGTTCTTAACCGAACGAAGTAGCGCCTGCGCCACATCAATTACCTCAACATCAGACTCCCGTCCTTTAACTCCATCACTAACCATCACGCGACAGAATGGGCAGCCCACCGCAACCTCTTGTGCACCAGTAGCGATCGCTTCATCAACTCGGTTCATATTAATTCGAGTACCGAGCTTTTCCTCCATCCACATTCTTCCGCCACCAGCACCACAACAGACAGAGCGCTCTTTATTACGTGGCATCTCGACCATATCAACACCAGTTGATTCCAAAAGTTCCCGTGGTGGCTCATAAATCTGATTGTGACGACCCAAATAACAAGGGTCGTGATAGGTCAACTTTTTGTTTGCTTTAGCAATTGGTTTCAATCTGCCTTCTTTAACAAGAGTATTGAGAAGCTGGGTGTGGTGCACCATCTCTAACTCAAAACCTTGTTGTTTGTAATCCCTACCAATTGTTGTGAAGCAATGGGGGCAGGTAACAACAACCTTCTTTTTGCCTTTGTAATTTACATAGACCTCTTTGAAGGTTTCGATATTTTCGCGGGAAAGAATCTGATATAAAAATTCATTACCGGCGCGACGTGCTGGATCCCCTGTACAGGTTTCTCGCGCACCCAACACGCCAAACTTCACACCAGACATATAGAGAAGCTCCGCCACCGCTTTAGTTGTTTTCTTGGCGCGTTCTTCATAAGCACCGGCGCAACCAACCCAGAACAAATACTCAACATCATCAGGAAGTGCACCATCGATTACATCAACCGGGAAGTTGCACTCCGCAATCCAAGCGTTGCGATCCATGCGGTTAGCACCCCAAGGGTT